>JBAXSA010000001.1:0-34103 GCA_037130945.1 Pseudomonadota bacterium
ATTAATATAGGGCAACGATTGCTTAACAAGTGTAAACCGAGCAATGAAGGATGCCTGGATCCGCACTGGAATCCCTCGCTGGAGCGTTATCAAAGCTTGATGGATCTTGGCTTTCGCCGCAGCGGGGGGTATCTGTATCGTCCCCATTGCCTGGATTGCCGGCGTTGTTTGCCAGTGCGGCTGCCGGCGGGGCGATTCGACCCCCGGCGTGGACAACGCCGGTGCTGGCGAGATAACCAGAACACCCTGGCGATTGAAATGACGCTGCCCCATTGGGACGCAGAGCATCAGAGCCTTTATACCCGGTATCTACAGTCTCGCCATCCCACCGGAGGCATGGCTCAAAATAACCATCCGCCTCTGGATTTTCTGACGGCTTTGTGGGCGACAACGCGCTTTATTGAATTCCGGGAGGCGGGGCGATTGATTGCAGTGGCGGTAACCGACTTCCTGCCCAAAGGGCTCTCGGCGGTCTACACCTTTTTCGATCCAGCAATGCCCAAACGCGGGCTCGGAACCTTTGCCATTCTGACTCAGATACGCCTTGTCATGCAGTCCGGCAAACGCCATCTATATCTTGGCTATTGGATACCGGGCAGCACCACGATGCACTACAAAGGCGACTATCGACCCATTGAGGTGTTTGATGGGAAGCAATGGCGGGAATGCCACAAGAATCCCTCTCTGGCATAAACCTTCCCGGTGGGCAAGGTGAGTCAGTCTGGTAGGACTCACCCGGCCCCGGGACAGGTTATTCTTAATTCTCGCGCCGGAGGGACTCGTTCTTGAAACGCTCGCGGTGCGACTTGTCGGTGGGATCAAGTCCCTGGGCACGCATTTGCGCTTTCATCCAGCCAGGCAATACCCCGCGGATATAGCGTTGCTCGGGATTATTGGGATTGACATAGCGGCTATATTCACGCGGTTCATCGGCATTAACGGTAACCTGGCGACGATAGTTACCTTTGCGGCGGAGACTGAGCTGGTGGGCGATTTCCGGCAAGTCGTGGCCGGCATCGATAATACGCTGACGAAGGTCATCGACAAAGCCCTTGCGTTCTTCCTTGCGGCGCTCATCCAGAACTTTTTCCAGTTCTAATCGTTGTTGTTCAAGTGTTGCCAACTGCTGACGAAGGTCGGCAGCGGACACATTAGAGGATTTATTGCTACTAGGTTTCATGGAGTTTCAACTCTCGCTATGGGTAACATCGGGATGTTCCCGATTGTCGGAGATGGCAATCGGGAACGACACAACAGGCACCATTAAATACACGAATGACGCTGCCGTCAATAGCCATCATTGCATTTTTTATTTATTTGTCCGCTATTGTATTAACAGACCGGTGCTGGGCCCGCCTACCATCTCCGCCATTGCCGTGACGATGCGAGTGCCCAGTTGTTCCGTGATACGCTTCAGAAAATCTTTTTTGGCGGTGAAGTCCACCACAGATTCGGCACCGATGACTTCGCGCGCCACCGTATCCACATCCCCGATCCCGTCCACCAGCCCTAGCTTGACGGCTTCCTCACCGCTCCAGAAGAGGCCGCTGAAAAGCTGCGGGTCGTTGGTCAGACGGGCACCACGGCCTTCCTTTACGGCGTGAATGAACTGTTGATGCAGCTGATCCAGAACCCGCTGCATGTGCTGGGTATCAAAACCCTTGGGCGGAGAAAAGGGATCGAGGATGGCCTTGTGTTCTCCAGCCGTGAGCAGGCGGCGTTCGACACCCAATGACTTGAGGGTATCGACAAACCCAAAACCATTAATCACCACGCCAATGGAACCGACGATACTGGCCCGGCTGGCGTAGATCCGGTCGGCCGCTGCGGCAATGAAATAACCTCCGGAAGCGCACCAGTCGGCGGCGACCGCATGCACCGGGATGTTGGGATATTTCTTGCGCAGACGGCGGATTTCGTCATATATCAGGCTGGCCTGGACAGGACTGCCGCCCGGACTGTTGACACGCAATATCACCCCTCGGGTTTTATCATCTTCAAAGGCCTTGCGAAGCGATGACGCGATATCCTCGGCATTGGCCTTGGCATCACTAGCGATCACCCCTTTGATATCCACCAGGGCGGTGTGCCACTCACCGACCTTGCGGAGACTCGATAAATCCGGCCAATCGGGTTCGGCAAATAAGACTAGGATGATGGATATGTATATGAATATCAACGATTTGAATAGTATTCCCCAACGACGGGCACGCCGCTGTTCGGTCACCGCTTCCAGGGCAAGACGATGAATCAGGGCACGTTCCCATTCATGAGAGGTGCCGTCGTGGTCTTCTGTTGAGAGGGTATCGTTTGGAATCTTCGGCATGGCCATTGTGTCTTCTGTCATGGATTGAAAAATCGGGAGGAGAAATGGACTAGCGGCCGTTACCGGGTGTGCCGCCGCAGCCAGCCGGGAATACCCCGCAAATCGGCCAGACAATCGAGCGCGCCAGCACGGCGCAATCGGGTTTCGTCATGGACGCCGTGGCACACCGCCAAGGCATCGGCACCGGCCTGAATCGCCATTTGCATGTCGTATTCGCTGTCTCCAATCATGAGTGTGGCATGTGGCGGACTATTCAGCTCTCGCATGAGCGTTTCGAGCATCGCGGGATGGGGCTTGGAAAAGGATTCCTCGGCGCATTGGGTGGCCTCAAAATAGCGGGCGAGACCCGTTTCGAGAAGAGCCCTATCAAGACCACGGCGGCTTTTTCCCGTGGCAATGGCCAAGGGATACCCAACCTCCTTGAGTGTCGATAACACACTGTCGGCACCCTCATAAAGGGGGGTGGGAATACCCTTCGGGAGCAAATAATGATCACGATAAGCTTGGGCAATGCCTTGACGTGTCTCGGGCTTTTGCAAAGGTGCAAGACTTGCAACAGCCTCATCAAGTCCAAGACCAATGATATGCCGGATGGTTTCATTGCCGGGACTTGACAATCCGCAATCCTCGAAGGCCTGACGCATGCAGGCCGCAATGCGGGCCGTCGAGTCCATCAGGGTGCCATCCCAATCGAAAACCAATAACTGGTATGTCATCGCGAGGATCCAGATGTATTCAGGGGGAAATAGCGGGGATCCGGGGCGGCTTCAAAATGCGACAGGGAACTGCCGGATTCCAGGGATACCCCGATTTTCCAGGCGTGCAACAGCATCCGTCGCGGGCCCTCCGCAGTCACCTGGCCATATTTTTCGTCGCCCACCACCGGGTGGCCCAGATGAGCGGCATGCACACGAATCTGGTGGGTTCGACCCGTCAATAACTCGGCCTCCACTAGGGTGCCGAGGGCTACCGGCGCGAGAACCCGGAAGCGGGTCTCTGCGGGTTTGCCATCCGCTGCCACCCGCACCATCCGTTCACCGCTCTTGAGGACATTTTTTCTGAGTGGCACGGTCACGGCGACCCCACGAGACAACGTACCTGTCAAAACCGCCAGATATCGTTTCTCCACCTGATGCTGACGCATCGCCTCATGCAGCCAACGCAGCATGGAACGGCGTTTGGCAATCATCAAACAACCCGAGGTATCGCGATCCAGGCGATGAACCAGCTCCAGGGTTTCGATCTCGGGATAGAGCTGGCGAAAGCCTTCAATGACTCCAGTCCGAATACCGCTGCCACCATGTACCGCCAGGCCAGCGGGTTTGTCGATCACCAACAGCCGGTGATCCTCGAAGAGAATGGATCGCTCCAGCGTCTGGAGAAAAGATTCGCCGAGCGTCGCCCGGGGGGCGGGCAAGGCTGCGCGTAGGGGTGGAATACGAATCTGGTCATCGGTTTGCAATCGATAAGGCGGTTTGACCCGACCACCGTTTACACGCACCTCACCGCCACGCAAAATGCGATAGATATGACTGTGAGGCACCCCTTTGAGCTGATGAACCAGGAAATTGTCGATACGCTGTCCGGCCTGTTCGGAAGAAATACGCAAATGGCGTACCGCAACGTCAGGGGTCATAGAGGTCGATTCAGGTTTCATCAGGCTATCCTATCAGATGAATCCCGATTCTCTTCAATCCGGCGATTTTCCGGGATGAGAGTTTTTGTAAAGTCCAGTAAGATCTGGGGGATTCAGAGAATATCCGGCTTAGGAGTCCCCTCATGCTGTCAACGCAACCCATCCCGCTAAACGAGCGTCTGATCCATGCATTGGATGTGCCGACCGTGGAAGCCGCACAAGCTCGCGTCGAGGTGTTGAGGGAGAGCGTCTGGTTCTACAAGATGGGACTCGAGCTATTTATGGCGGGTGGTTATTTTGAGTTGATCGAATGGCTGCGAGCGCGCGACAAGCGGGTGTTTGTCGATCTGAAGTTCTTTGATGTGCCGGAAACCGTCGCCAGGGCGGTGCGGCAGCTCCAGCACCGGGGGATCGACTTTGCCACCGTGCATGGCAACGATGCCATGCTCGCGGCGGCGGCGGCGGAAAAAGGCGATGTCCGAATTCTGGCGGTGACGGTGTTGACCAGTCTGGATCGGGGAGACCTCGAGGCGCTCGGATTTGCGGTCGATGTCGAGGCGTTGGTGTTGTCACGCGCCCGGCGGGCAGTGGCGTTGGGGTGCGATGGCGTGATTGCTTCTGGTTTGGAAGTGGCACGGCTGAGACAGGAGCTGGGCCAGGGTTTTCTAGTCGTCTCGCCGGGCATTCGTCCCGTCGAGAATCGCCTGGTGGATGACCAAAAACGCATCGTCGGCGTTGCCGAGGCCTTCCACAAGGGGGCCGATTACATCGTCGTTGGACGGCCCATTGGCAAGGCCAGAGATCCCAAACAGGCGGCGGAAGGCATCCAGAAAGAGATCGCCGCAGCCTTTGGTGGTCTACTGACGTGACTCAAAAAGCCGGGCGTTCTGATCCGTCGGCGCGTAATCACTTCGGGAGGCTGTAAAGGGATTTTTGCGGGGACTCGGCAACCAGTTAAGCAATTTTTCGAATACCGTGGGATGACCGGCGTCGGCGCTCAGGCGCTTGACCTCTCGATTTTTCGGTAACTCGCTGGCACGCGGGTCATACGGTGGTACTTTTTCTCCCGGGGGGGTGTGCTGGGTGTAAGTCTTGGCGCTTGCCCGAAAGACGTCATTCGAGGTGGGCTGGGCGGCGCGGAATCCATGCCCCGGGGTCTGACCCCCATGGGTATTCCCAGAGGTCTTGTCCTTGCCCCTATCCTCAGCCTCCGGCTTTACGATAGGTTGGCGAAAATGGAAGGTGACGGATCCGGTTCGAGCCATTTCCTGGCCCTGTTCGTCGAGAATACGACCCTCCAGCCGATGACTGCCCCGCACAACACCCTTGAGGGTGAATTGGCTGGTGATATTACCCTGCAAAGGGGTGCCATCCAAACTCACCTCTAAACGGTGGCCTGGCCGCAGGGTCGGCTGTACGGCCAAGCTGATGGTCAGGTCGCCATCGCCCTGTAGAGTCTCATCCGGTCTCGGATAGAGGATCTCGAAGGTAGGGTAGCCTCCCTGCATCGGTGGTTGGGCATTGGCGTTGTCGATCTTGGGCGGGAGCGGCACTGGGCTATACCGGAGGGACTCCATTGCTTCAACCTTCGGGGCACCTTTTTGGGGCTGATCCCCAAAATGCGCATGACCCTCCTGATCCACCCATTTGAAGATACCCTCACTCCAGGCAGCGCCACTCCATCCCAACAAGATGCCCAAGGGGAGCCCACTCAACACCAGGTAACGCATGATCTTCACCTTGTTCTCTCCATAAAAATAGCCATGAAAGAGGGAATTTACTTGAGAATCTGGATACGCAACAACAATTCCGCCAGCCGTAATTCGTCACCACTCCGGATGTTCCGTCGCTCACCGGGCCCGAGTACCTGACCATTGAGGGTGGTGGCATTGGTAAAACCCCGGCCAAAGGGTCGTTGATCGATGGTGGTGACGAACCAGGCCGGAGCCAGGTAATTGAATCGCACATGCCGGCGATGCACGAAACGGCAACCCGGCAGATGACCCGGAAGTTGAGCCTCCGCCTCGCTAGAGGGATGACCCTGTCCCAGAGTCCAGCCACTCTCGATGCGCATCAGAGGGGCTTGTTCAGCGATTTCAAGATAAAGCCCGGGCGTGCGAGGGATCAGGGGATCCTGGAGGGGCGTGGTGTCCGCATTCGCTATCAGCGAGGGGCTGGAATCGGCAGCAGCGGGATCCGTCTGGGCCGCTTCCTGCCCGATAAAATAGCCACACATTTCGCACAGGCTTTGGTATTCTGGATTGACCTGGCCGCAACGAGGACAAACTTTGACATAAAGGGTCATGACACAGGATCTAACACCGGGAGGACATTGGAAAAGCGCTCATGCCAGGCGGTACGAGCCGGAGGCGGGAGTATCCCAATCAACCAGTCCTGTCCATGGGCTGTCAGACCGAGATTGGCCTGATCAGAGGCAGCGATGGTACTGGTTTTGGCCAGTATCTGGCCACGTCCGGTGAGTCCCCACAGACGCTGATTGCCAGAGCCGGCCAGGGGGTGGCGGGCGGATTGCCGGGCACGAAAGGGGCCATCAATGAGCAGGTCGATGCGCGCAAGCAACGCCCGGCAGGCCAGGCTGCGCCGCCGCAGGGCCGCCAGCGAATCGCCGGAATAGGCGATGACCGTCCATTGAGGGTAGTGGGGCATGACGCGATCCATCAATGCCACCAGGGCCGATGCCTGGTCGAAGGGTTCTCCGCCCGTGAGGGTCAGACCGTCCAGAGCCCCTGGCCTCTCTGCCGCCAAATGGAGTACACGTCTGGCTAGAACGGCTGATGCAACCGGCAAGCCACTCTCCGGAGACTGAAGCGTGGGGGTGATGCAACCCTGGCAACGGCGACGGCAACCGGCCACCCACAAGGCCAGGCGCCGGCCTGGCCCGAGGGCGGTCACCGGATAGGCGAGACTATGAAGCCGTAACAAAGGTTCGTCTGGCATGAACACAAACGCCGCTAGAAAAAAACCGGACAATGCAAGGCTGGCTAGCGTAACGGGGCGTCCAGCCAGTCTGACACGACATCACGAGAATTGATTTAGGGAAATACAGGATCTTAAAAAATTTCTCAAGAGGTTCTTGAGTTTTTAATCAGTGATGCTATGTTTTAGATACGGGTGCTCACGAAGGCCCGTCTGTGTAAACCCATATTGCTCAATTTGAGAAGAGGATATGACCATGACAACTCTTGATTTTTCACCTCTGTTTCGTACCGCGATCGGTTTTGATCATCTGAACTCCCTATTGGAGTCGGCAATGCGTTCGGATAACCAGCCCAGCTTTCCCCCCTACAACATCGAGTTGGTGGGAGAAGACCGCTACCGCATCACGCTGGCGGTGGCGGGTTACCAGACCGATGAGCTGGACATTCAGACGAAGGAAAACCGGCTTTTGGTGACTGGGCAGAAGAAGCAGAAGAGTGAGCCAGAGGCTCGCTATCTGCATAAGGGGATTGCCTTCCGTAACTTCGAACGGCAATTCCAGCTCGCCGATTACGTTCGGGTGGTGGGTGCGAAACTGGAAGACGGGCTGCTGCATGTGGAACTCAAGCGGGAGATTCCGGAAGCCATGAAGCCACGGCATATTCCGATTGGAGGAACGGCAGGTGCCAATGACCGGTTGATCGGGGCCAACGGGCAGGCCAAAGCGGCCTGACGGCTGATCGGATAGTCTCAGTAAAGCGCCGGCGCAAGCCGGCGCAGTCGTTTTTGGCCTAAGTCGCGGGTGCCCCTCGACCGCCCGTCCGGTTCAGGATGGCCTCAACGAAGTCCTGCTCCTGGTAGAGAGTCACACCACCCCGGCCTAAGCGCCGTGGTGAATGGGCTGAATGTTCTTAATTGCTGTCGTACTCTCGATCTTTCCATTGCCGGAGTACCGCGAAAACCTCGGTGCCAGGCGTAAGGGAATGGCCCGCGTGACGTTCGGCGGCCTTGACCACGGTCTCCTCCCGAGTTCTCAGAAAGGGGTTCGTGGCGTGTTCTTCAGCCAGCGTCGAGGGCACCGTGGGTTGTTGACGGGCGCGAAGATCCTCGGCCTGGCGGGTGCGGTTCTGCAAGGCCGCATTATCAGGTTCCACCCAGCGGGCAAACCCGAGATTGGCCAGGGTGTATTCATGGGCGCAGTAAACCCGTGTCTCGCCTGGCAGCGCGGCAAGGCGTTCCAGGGAAACCGCCATTTGCTCCAGGGTACCCTCGAAAACCCGTCCACAGCCGGCACCAAATAAAACATCCCCGCAAAACAGCATCCCCTCGCCCGCATAGGCCAGATGACCCCGGGTATGCCCGGGAACCTCCAGCACCCGGAGTACGCCGCCAAAGGGCAAGTCCACCCGTTGTCCCTCTCGCAGGGGATGGGTCAGACCCCGAATGGGTTCTTGGCTGGGGCCTTGAACGCGCACCTGCGAATATCGCCGGCACAGGGCCGGAATTCCCCCCACATGATCGCCATGCCGGTGTGTGACCAGAATACTGACAAGCGTCAGACCCTCCCGCTCCAGGTAGTCAATCACCGGTTCCTCATCGCCTGGATCAACCACTACGGCGCGTTCATCACCCTCAGCCCGGAGGAGCCAGATATAATTGTCGTCAAAGGCGGGGAGGGGAAGGACAGGCATCAGGGGCAATCTGCGTCAAACACAAGGGGCGACCTGTTCGCGCCCTAGGGTGCGACAGGTCACCACATAGTAAAATTACAGGCCGGTAGGATTGCCCTTGACCAGGTTGCCCGTGCCTTCAAAATCGCCTTGTTCGTCGTACCACATGACCGACTGGCCATTGATGACACCTGTCCAGCAACGGTTTTCGCTGGTATCGGCAATGCAAACCTTGCCAGCCTTGTTGACCGACCAGATACCCTTGTCGCCTTCCGAATGGGCATAACGGCCATCGGCACCATAATACTCGGCACCCATCGATTTGCCGTCCTTGTAGAGCAGGGTGTTGCCGCTCAGCAGGGTCTTTAAGCTAGGGGCAGTGGCCTCCATAGGCGCGGCGGCCGCAGGAGCCGCAGCTACAGGGGCGGGTGTCGGCTCAGGGGCTTTTGCAGCAGGTGCTGAGGTTGCTGCGAGAGTGGCCGTCTCGGCTGCAAATGCGGGCGCGATCAGAAGTGCCGAACACATCACCGCAAAACCTGCGCACAAGGCCAAAGATTTATTCATACGTTTACCTCGATAAAAACAATCACGGGAGTTATAAAGGGGCGGCTATCCCAAATAGGTGCGCCGCATCCTGCGTCCATTATGAATCTTAACGGGGGGTTAACCAAGAACCCCGTACACCCGTTACTTTCAATTCGATAGGATACGCACCAGGTTGCGAAAGTCCTCTGCCACCCTGGGATCCGAGGCCTTGAGTTCCTCGATCTTCCGGGTGGCATGTAACACCGTGGTATGGTCTCGTCCGCCAAAGGCCCTGCCAATTTCAGGCAAACTGCTGCTGGTCAATTGCCGGGCCAGGGTCATGGCAATTTGCCGAGGCCTGGCCACCGATCGCGCTCGGGTAGATTGATTGAGATCCCTGAGACGAATGCCAAAATATTCGGCCACCACGCGCTGAATTTCATCAATATTGACGGTCTTGTCATGGGCCGCCACAGCGTCTCTCAGGCAATCACGGGCCAACTCGATCGACAAGGGCTTGCCAAGAAATTTGGCACTGGCCGTCACGCGAATCAAGGCCCCTTCCAGAGCCCGGACGTGGGAACGAAAGCTTTTGCCAATGTAAAAGGCCACGTCATCAGGGAGATCCCAGCCCATCTGTGCCGCCTTGCTCTGTAAAATTGCTACCCGTGTTTCCAGCTCCGGCGGCTCGATTTCTACGGTCAATCCCATGCCGAAACGGCTTTTCAAGCGATCATCGAGTTCCACGATTTCCTTGGGATAACGATCACTCGACAGCACAATCTGGCTATGAGAATCGAACAGGGCGTTGAAGGTATGAAAAAATTCCTCCTGGGTCGCTCCCTTGCCGGCGAAGAACTGAACGTCATCCACCAATAGGAGATCAAGCGACCGATATTTTTGATGGAATTCAGGCATGCGGTTGCCCCGGAGAAAACTCACCATTTCCTGGACGAATCCCTCGGCGTGGCGATAGAGAATCTTTTTTCCGGGGTGCTGTTCTTCCAGGCGATTGCCAATAGCATGCATCAGGTGGGTTTTTCCAAGACCCGTGGATCCGTAGATAAACAAGGGATTCGTTGGCCCGCCGGGTGCCTCGGCGACCTGTTCCGCGCCGGCTTTAGCAAAACGGTTGGATTTGCCCTCGACAAAATTTTCAAACCGGTAAAACCCTTTGAGGGCATGATTCTGAGTCAGCGTCGGAGCCAGCCCGAATTCGTGATGGCGGGGGGCTGGCACAGCACTGTCGGTATGACCCAGCCGCAAGATGACGTTCTTGATATTGCCCTCGGAAAGTTCCCGGACGATCTCACGAATCTCTGTGCCAAATGATTGATGGACGCGATCCAGCACATGCTCGTTGGGACATAGAATTACTAGGAGATCCTCTTGGATTTTGGTTTCGACGGAGCTTAACCAAAGGTTAACCTCCTGACTGGGAAACCTGGTTTCCAAGGTTTGAACGACATCAGGCCAGCGCACCAATCCAAACCTCCCGATTGCTCTTGATTCTTGCGGCCGTTTCAAGGCCATTCGCTACAGGTTGACAGACCCGCCAGCCCCAATCCTTCAGGGTAATCCACCCCCGCAAAATAGAGTCCCCAAGGCGCGGCAGTGACATCGCCCTGGGTGCGATCCCGGTATGTCAAAAGCTCCGCTGCCCACTCCGGGGGGTAGTCACCCTGACCAATGGCGATCAGCACCCCAGCGATATTACGAACCATGTGATGAAGAAAGCCGTTGGCACCAATCGACAATATTACCCGATTCCCTTGCCGGATGACTCGCAGATAATGGATCGTGCGAATCGGGCTGCGGGCCTGACAGCTGAGTGCCCGGTAAGAAGAAAAGTCCTGTTCGCCCACCAGAAACTGGCCGGCGGCCTGCATCCGTTCGGCGTCGAGGGGGTGGTGAACCCAGACCCACCGGTGACGATCCAGACCCGAACGGACGGAACGATTGAGAATGCCATATCGATAATGGCGTGCCACGGCACTGAAGCGGGCATGAAAATCTCCGGTCACGGAGCGCGCCCACAAAAGATTGACGCCGGGTGGCAGATTGGCATTACCGCCCAGCACCCAGGCCCGATCAGAACGGTCGGCGGAGGTGTCAAAATGCGCTACCTGGCACAACGCATGAACCCCCGTGTCGGTGCGGCCGGCACAATGGAGTATGACCGGGTGGTTGGCCACCCGGCTTACCGCTGCGGTCATACAGGCCTGGACGGTGGCTACGTCAGGTGTTTGGGCCTGCCAGCCGTGAAAACCCGTGCCATCATATTCAATACCCAGGGCAACCCGTAGGGTTTTCACATCACATCACATCACCAGAACATCTGACCGTTCTAGTTAGGTAATTTTGGCAAGAATCGACTGGGCATCCGATTTTTGCTGGGCACTGCCACCCCGCAAGACTTCCTCCAGCAACTCCCGAGCACCCTCCGGATCATCCATTTCCAAGTAGGCACGGGCCAGATCCAGCTTGGTGGAGATATCGTCAAATCCCGCGTCCCCTCTGGATTCGTCTTCAACGTTGACCACGGCAACGTCATCCTGGGCAGATTCCAGATCATCGAGGGAATAACTGGAGGGAAGGGATGATTTGGGCTCTGGTTCGCTCAACAAAAGATCCAGATCCAGATCGTCACTTAGGATGTCGGCGACTGGCGACGACGTCTTGGCAGCGGGGGTCGCGGCGGTTAAATCCGTATCCAATTCCACATCAAGGTGATCCAGATCGAGATGACCCAGATCAAGATCCCCAAGATCCAGCGAGTCCTCGTCAACGGGTGCCGAAAAAGGCCGTGACGGAGATGATGCGGGGACAGTGGCCGGGCTTAAACCCTCTAACTCCTTGTTGAGATCCGAGAGATCCGAGAGATCCAGATCGCCCATATCCTTGTTGATATCCGAGAGATCCAGATCGCCCATGTCAATATCACCCATCAGGGTGGTGGGTGTCTCGGAAGGGGTATACCGCGCCCCGCTATCGAGACCAAGACCCAGATGTGCGGCATCGGCTTGCTTGGCGGGTACCTCGGGAGAGGTCTTGCCACCGAACAACAGATTATTGGGATCCAGCTCCCGGCCCAAAGCCTGAACCCGCGCCCATGAATCGGGCCGCTCCTGAGGAAGACCACTGTCCGATAACGATTCCGCCAGTTCGGTGAACGCCTTGACGTTACGCGACTTGGTGGCATAGATGTCGAGCAGCTTTTCCTTGATGGGAAAGCGATCAGGAAAACGCTGGATGGCTTGTTTAAGAATATCCTCGGCTTGCTGATAGCGGCCATAGGCCACATAGACATCGGCTTCATTGATGGGATCCACTTCACTGGTGTCATCCATGAGGGCCGAATCGGTCGAGCTTCTGCTGTCGAAGCCTTGCAGGAACGAACTGTCCCTGGAGGCGGTATCGGTATCGGGAGATCCGCTCAGGGGTTCCAACGGCAGGGTACCGGACGCAAAATTCTCGGGAGGCAACGGTTCTTCTGTCGTGGATTCCCATGAATCGCTGGCTTCGTCGGCCACGGATTCCTTGCGGCGCTTCCAAACCCAAAACCCCACCACCAGACCCGCCAAGCCCAGGAAGACCACCACAAAATTATCCAGAATCCAGGCCAGGAGTTCGAGAATCAGGTTGACCGGGGTGGTTATAAGCGATTCATACCAGGCTGGCTCAGGCACTGGCGGTGCCTGTTCCGTCATAGGCACAGCGGGCGCTTGGGGTGGCGGTTCCGCGAGCGGTGCTGGCGGGGTCTCCGGAACCTGAACGGGGGGAGGGGGTGGCGGCACTGACGGGGCCACTGCGGCTTCACTAGGGGATGAGGCCGACGGTACCTCAACGGCAGGCCCAGGCGGGCTGGTGGGTAAGATAGCTGGAATCGATAGGACTTCGGGAAACTGAGCCACTACCGGAGGGGTGACCGCGACCGGTGCTGCGGGAGGAGTGACTGGCGTTGCCGAAGTGACCGCAACCGGCGGTGTTTCCACGGGCACAGACCGAGATTGCTGACGAGACAAATCGGCAACACGGACCTCCAAGTCCCTGATACGGGTTTTTAACTCGTTGTTCTCTCGGTGCAAGGCGACCAGTTCTTCCGATACCACCCCCAAACCGGGTTGAGCCGTTTGACTGGGTTTACCACGGACTTGATCCATCATGGCCGCCACGGCGACGGGGCTGGGCTCGGCGGGATGCGATGGCTTGGGCTGAGACAGCGAGGCACCAATGGGAAGCGCTAGGTGGGAAGGAGCCCGGCGGGCCGTGGTATAATCCGCGTAGGCATCTTGGGACGAACGCTCGAAAGCGGCCTGTGGCCCTGGCAACCGGAGCTTGCTGTCAACCCGCAGCCGGTTGATATTGCCTTTCACGAAGGCATCCGGGTTGTATTGCCACAAGGCCATGGCCACCTGATACGGGGTAGCGCCGCGAATGGCCGCACGGCGGACAATACTCCAGAGGGTATCGACGGCACGAACCGGCCCGTACTCAAAGGGTTCTTCTGCGCCTCTGGCAGCCTCTCTGGTGACGGATGGCAGACGGCTCGGAGGTGGCGGTGGCGGATCCAGAAGCACGGTATAGCCCTTGACGACCCGTCCCTGCGGCCAGGCCACTTCCACCAGAAAATCCAGATAGACCTCGCGAATCGGGTCACTGCTCTTGATACTGAGAACCGGCCGCCCAGCGGGGTTTTTCCTCGGGGTAAAAATCAGCTGGGTTAGAATATAGCTGCGTTCCACTCCAGCCTGCGAGAAAACCTTCTCCTCGGGAATCTTGGCATTAAGATCCTCCAGACTAAAGTTATCTTCTAACGATTGCAGATCTATTTCCGCGTTAAATGGCTGGTTCAGGGCCGAGTTGACACGGATGTCCCCCAAACCCAGGGCTTGGGCCGACAAGGGCACCAGAGCCGCAGAAACAGCCAATACCAGGGATAGTCTTCGGTACATGATTTCTCCTTAAGCCTTGCGACCCCGATCCGTCGCCCAAACGTAGCCTTAAGAAACGGCGTGAATTTTGTCGCCTAACTATAGCTTACAAATAGCATTTTACATAAGTGGTTCGGAGATAAAAGGGGTGTTGTCCAAGGCCACTCCCAAGCAATTACGAATGCGATGGGATTTCTTCAAACCCTGGGGCATTTTCCAGGATAATAGCGTTTTCCCTGTTGCATCTTTGGATTGTGTTCTTGTCATGCAGGTCATCCGCGGCCTTCACAACCTTCGCCCCCTTCATCGCGGGTGTGTCGCCACCCTCGGCAACTTTGATGGCGTTCATCTGGGCCATCAGGCGTTGTTTCGCCATTTGCTGGCTTGCGGTGAGGCTCTGGCGTTGCCAAGCCTGGTCATCACCTTCGAGCCCCAACCCCTGGAGTTTCTCGCCCCGGCGTCGGCCCCTTCACGGCTCACCCGGTTGCGGGAGAAGGTCGCGGCCATCGCCGAGACCCGCATTGACCGCCTGTTGGTGTTGCTCTTTGGGCAACGCTGGGCAGACATGGAGGCCGAGATCTTCGTCGAATTATTGCTCGTCGAGGCCTTGGGGGTTCGTTTACTCTTGGTGGGTGACGACTTCCGTTTTGGCCGGGGACGGCGTGGTGATGTCGCCCTCCTGAAAGATCTGGGAATGCGTCATGGTTTTGCCGTGGAGAGACTGTCGACACTCACCTGTGGCAGCCGGCGGATCAGCAGCACCCGTGTCCGCGAGGCCCTGACGGAGGGACGTCTGCAGGATGCGGCGGATTGTCTGGGACGCCTCTACCGCATTTGCGGCCGGGTGGTTCATGGCCACCAGCGGGGACGGCTGCTGGGATTTCCCACCGCCAATCTCAATCTCCATCGCCGGGCAAGTCCCTTACACGGGGTTTTTGCGGTGTGGGTTCATGGGCTCGGCACACCCCGGCCAGGGATCGCCAATCTGGGCCACCATCCCACCATCGATACCATTCCCAAGGCCCTTTTGGAGGTGCATCTTCTGAATTTCTCGGGTGACCTGTACGGCACGCATCTGGCGGTGGAATTCTTCGCCAAGCTGAGGGACGAACGTCGTTTCCCGTCGCTCGAAGCGCTTCAGCAACAGATTGCCGCCGATGCCGCAGCCGCCCGGCCCCTTTTTTTACTACCCCTCCTCACGTTTGATCCTCTCACTACCCACTGTTAAGGAATCACTGCGGTGACCGATTACAAAGATACCCTGAATCTTCCCAAGACCAATTTCCCCATGAAGGCCGATCTGGCCCAACGGGAACCCCTGCTTCTGCAGCACTGGGAGTCCCTCGAACTGTACCGGAAGATTCGCGAGACCTGCCAGGGCCGTCCCCGCTTCGTACTCCATGATGGCCCTCCCTATGCCAATGGCGAGATCCATATGGGTCACGCGGTCAACAAGGTACTCAAGGACATCATCGTCAAAAGCCAGACCCTCGATGGCTTTGACGCGCCCTATGTGCCAGGTTGGGATTGCCACGGCCTGCCGATCGAGCTGCAAGTCGAGCGTCAGGTCGGCAAACCCGGGCTCAAGGTGAGCCCCGCCCAATTCCGCCGCGCCTGCCGGGAATATGCGGGCACCCAGGTCGAGACCCAGCGCCGCGATTTCCAGCGTTTGGGCGTCATCGGCGATTGGGCACGGCCCTATCTCACGATGGCTTTCACGATTGAAGCGGACATCATCCGGGCGTTCGGCGGCATCCTCGCCAATGGCCATATCCACAGGGGGTTTAAGCCCGTCCACTGGTGTACCGATTGCGCTTCCGCACTGGCTGAGGCGGAGGTGGAATACCGCGACAAGGAATCCTGCGCGATTGACGTGCGCTTCCCGGTTCTGGACGCCCAGGCCCTGATGACCCGTTGTCATCACCTGCCGGACGGCCTTGGGGAAGGGCCGATGGCCGTGGCGATCTGGACTACCACCCCCTGGACTCTGCCCGCCAATCAGGCGGTGGCGCTGAATGGGGAACTCGAGTATGCCGTGGTGCAATGCGAGGGGCCCCAGGGACAGGAACGGCTGGTGGTCGCCGAAGGTTTGCTCAAGGACACCATGGATCGCTGGGGTATCGAGAGCTATCGGGTGGTGGGCTATGCCCAGGGAAAAGCCTTCGAGGGACTCAAACTCCAACATCCTTTCTATGACCGGGAGGTACCGGTGATTCTTGGCGAACATGTGACCCTGGAAGCCGGTACTGGCGCGGTGCATACCGCCCCCGGGCATGGCGTGGAAGATTATCTGATAGGCCAGCGGTACCACCTGGCAGTAGATAACCCGGTGGGAGCGGATGGCCGTTTCGTGGAAGGCACGCCGCTTTTCGCGGGCCAACATGTCTGGATCGCCAACGAGCCGGTCATCACCCTGCTCAAGGCCCGTGGCCAGTTGCTCCATGAGGCCCGGATTCGTCATAGCTATCCCCACTGCTGGCGTCACAAGACTCCCATCATCTTTCGCGCCACCCAGCAATGGTTTATCGGCATGAAGGAACGGGGATTGCAGCAGGCGGCATTACGCGAGATCGAGAAGGTACGGTGGCTACCGGATTGGGGACAGGCACGCATCACCAGCATGGTGGCGGAACGGCCGGACTGGTGCATTTCCCGGCAACGCACCTGGGGGGTGCCACTGGCGCTCTTTACCCACATCAAGACCGGCCATCTCCATCCCGATACGCCGCACCTGATCGAGGCTGTGGCCCAGCGGGTCGAGCGGGAGGGCATCGAGGCCTGGTTCAACCTGGAGGTCTCGGAGCTGCTTGGCGAGGAAGCCGATTATTACGAAAAGGCCCGGGACACCCTGGATGTCTGGTTCGATTCCGGGGTGACACACGCCAGTGTGCTGGCCCGCCGCCCCGAGCTGGGGACGCCGGCGGATCTCTATCTGGAAGGCTCCGATCAGCATCGGGGATGGTTCCAGTCCTCCCTGTTGTCGTCCGTGGCCCTGACCGGCCGGGCGCCCTACCGGGGGGTGCTGACCCATGGTTTCACGGTCGATGACAAGGGCCGCAAGATGTCAAAATCCCTGGGCAATGTGGTGGCGCCCCAAGCGGTGATCAAACGGCTCGGTGCCGACATCATCCGGTTGTGGGTGGCGGCGACGGATTACCGCAGCGAGATGAGCGTCTCCGACGAGATTCTCAAACGCACTGCTGACGCCTACCGTCGCATTCGCAACACCAACCGATTTCTGTTGGCCAATCTGCACGGGTTTGATCCCGCCACCGACGCCTTGCCCGTCACGGCGTTGCTGGCGCTGGATCGCTGGATTTTGGATCGGACGGCCCAGTTGCAAGCCGAGATCCTGGCCGCTTATAGGGATTTTCAGTTTCATCTGATCTACCAGAAGATTCACAACTTTTGCGTCAATGACCTCGGCAGCCTCTATCTGGATATTATCAAGGATCGCCAATACACCACGCGCCAGGACAGCCGCTCCCGGCGCTCCTGCCAGACCGCCCTGTACCACATCGCCGAGGCCATGGTGCGTTGGCTCTCGCCGATTCTGAGTTTTACCGCCGAAGAGATCTGGCGTCATCTGCCCGGGCAACGGGCCGAATCGGTCTTTTTGACCACCTGGTGGGAAGGTCTCCAGTCTCTGGATCCGGATGACCCGATGAACCCCGGGTTTTGGGAAGATTGTCTCAGGGTGCGGGGGGCCGTGGCCAAGGAATTGGAGCGGCTGCGTATGGAGGGCGGCATCGGTTCGGGACTGGATGCCCACGTCGAAATCCATGGCGAGGAGGCCCTATTGGCCCCACTAAGACGTCTGGGAGATGAACTTCGCTTCTTTCTGATCACCTCTTACGCCACCCTTCATCCGGCCGTGACCTGTCCGCCCGAGACCGCTACCACGGGTTTGCCGGGCCTTTGGTTGCGTGTCATGCCGGTGACGCATGGCAAATGTGTGCGGTGTTGGCACCGCCGGGAAGAGGTCGGCGGGAATCCATGGCATCTCGAACTGTGCGGACGCTGTGTGGAAAACATCGAAGGGCCGGGTGAAGATCGGCAATTTGTATAAGCCATGCTAGCTATAACGACATTTCGCTGGTTCGCGATCTCTGCGGTTTTGATATGGCTCGACCAGACCACCAAATGGCTGGCGGAGTTTTTTCTGGAGCCCTACCAACCGCTGCCGGTTTGGCCCTCTTTCAATCTGACCCTGATGTATAACCAAGGGGCGGCCTTTAGCTTTCTGGCCGATGCGGGAGGATGGCAGCGCTGGTTTTTTATGGCGCTGTCCCTGGGGGTCTCGGGGACGCTAACTCTGTGGTTGTGGCGGCTACCGCCCCGGCATCCCGTGGAGGCCACCGGTCTTTCTTTCGTGATCGCCGGGGCGGTGGGAAATCTCATCGACCGGGCGCTGTTTGGGCACGTCATAGACTTCATCCAGATCTATTACCAACACTGGTACTTTCCGGCCTTCAATGTCGCCGATTCGGCAATTACCCTGGGGGTAGGGCTGTTGTTGCTCGATGCCGTGCGACGAACCCCGGAGTAACCCCTGACCTCTCCTCCCGCAGGTATAATAGGGGCATCCCGAACCCCTCACGAGACCCCGCAAAATGCCGATGATTATGAGCCGTCCTGTTGTTTTTCTGCTGTCGATTCTGTGTTCGGCATGGGCTCTTTCCGCGCCCCCCATCCGCCCGCTTAAAACCGCCGTCATCAAGGCGACCACGGGACTCTGCCGCAAGGGCGCGATCTGTCATGTCAACCGGGCGGGCAAGTGGATTCCCAAAACCCCTGTGGCGATTGTCGCCGTCCTGGTGGCCGAACAGGCGGACGTGACGCTTTACACGGATCTGGAGGTGAGTACCAAGCCCGAGATGTATATGTGCAACGAAGAAGACGCCACAGGGTGCATTTTTCGCATGAAGTATGTCGGGCCAGGCCTCTTTGATTACGGTGCCCAGTCCGGGAGTACTTATCTCGGCTCGAATATCACCAACTCCAGCATTAGTTTTCCGGCGGGTTATGGCCTCTTCGTCCCGGCGGGTACCCCGGTCTTCACGCATCTGGACGTGCGTAACCAGAGTTTGATCGACCTGAAGGTCGACCAGGATGTCTGGCTGTACTACGTCCCCCTGCCCGCCGGTGATGGCCAGTAATAGCGACGACGCCACCCTGCTGCGGTATAGCCGCCAGATTCTGCTGCCCGAAATCGGCATCGAGGGTCAGGCTCGCCTAAATCGCGGTCATGCCCTGATCATTGGCCTGGGAGGGCTGGGTTCGCCGATTGCCCTATATCTGGCGGCGGCGGGAATCGGACGGCTGACACTGGCGGATGGGGATCGCGTGGAGTCTTCCAATCTGCAACGTCAGATTGCCCATAGCGAGGCCCGTTTGGGCGAACTCAAGGTTGAATCAGCCCGGGCCGCAATTGCCGCGATTAATTCCCATTGCGAGGTGCATACGATTCCCCAGCGGCTGGAGGGAATGAATCTGGCCACGGCGGTCGCCCGTGTGGATGTCGTGCTGGATGGCAGCGACAATTTTGCCACCCGATTTGCCGTCAATGCCGCCTGCTGGAGCGCCGGCAAACCCCTGATATCAGGTGCGGCGATCCGCTTTGAGGGCCAGGTGTCGGTGTTTCCAGGCCGGCCGGGCGGGCCCTGTTATCGCTGCCTGTATTCCGATCAGGGACGGGATGACGAGACCTGTACCGCCAATGGCATACTCGCCCCCATTGTGGGCATAGTCGGCTGCATCCAGGCCACGGAAGCGATCAAACTCCTCACCGGGGCGGGTGAGACGCTGGCCGGGCGTTTGCTGCTGTTTGATGGTTTACGCATGCAATGGCGTGTACTGGGGTTGCGGGCCGACCCCGGCTGCCCGGTATGCCAGGGGGGCCGGGGGGACTGAGATCCCTTGGGACTATTTTACTTCTTTAACTTCTGGGGATTCCTTGCGAATCAGGTCATCCAGCACCAGCATCAATTTGTCGATGCCGCCGGCGCTGACGGGGCTGGCGCGGAATTTACCATTGATGATCAGGCTAGGAACCCCGTTGATACCCATCCGCTCGCCCATCTGAACAGCTCGTTTGACGTTGCTGTCGACCGCGAAAGAGTGGTAGGCCTCCTGGAATTTTTTTCTATCCACACCGCGCCCTGTCACGAAATCCACCAGATCGGCCTCGGTCAGGAGCTTTTGCTTTTTGACATGAATCGCCTCCATGAGGGGATCGTGGATCAGATCCAACACCCCCAGTGATTCGGCGGCATAATAGACCCGGGCATGGGGCTCCCATTGCGCGCCCAGGATCGCCGGCATCCGGCGAAAATCCACCTGTGGCGGTTTTTTTGCGAGCCAGGCGTTGAGAACAGGATCCAGCTGAAAACAATGCGGACAGCCGTACCAGAAGAATTCCAGCACCTCGATTCGTGCGGGATTAGCGGTGGGTTGTGCCTGGGGAAGAACCTGGTAGTCGATGCCTTCATCGGCGGCCAGCGCCGATCCCGCGAGACAGGCGAGCAGCAACAGCCGGGGCAGGTGGGCCAACCAGGGTGAAAAAGGCGCGGATAGGGACAGTGTCATAGGCCAAACTCTCTCATCAGTGTGGGGTTGAAGAAGTGGAATATTAACCCAGTCAGGCACAAAATGACCCCTTCGATTTGGAAAACAACCCAAGGATGCGGGATTCGGCCCGATCCCCATGCAAAATGGGCCGGTTTCAGGTAAATTCTGCGATTCTGTTGAAGCTACCGCCGGTGGCGCTTAAAACGCCCTGGCCCTGTGAGGACTCTCATGGCACAAGATTTTATTGCACCCTCGATCCTCTCCGCCGACTTTGCCAAACTCGGTCAGGAGGTGGATTGGGTTCTGACCGCTGGTGCCGACATTGTTCACTTTGACGTGATGGACAATCATTATGTTCCCAATCTCACGATTGGCCCCCTGGTGTGCGAGGCGCTCCGCAAACACGGGGTCACGGCCCCGATTGATGTACACCTGATGATTGATCCGGTGGATCGGATCATCCCGGATTTTGCCAAGGCCGGGGCTACCTATATCACCTTTCACCCGGAGGCCTCCGGTCACATCGACCGAACCCTGCAACTGATTCACGACTGTGGCTGCCAGGCCGGTTTGGTCTTCAATCCGGCCACTTCACTGAGTTATCTGGATTATGTGATGGACAAGATCGACATGGTGCTGATCATGTCGGTGAATCCCGGTTTTGGTGGCCAGAGTTTTATTCCGTTGGCTCTCGAGAAGTTAAAGCAGGTGCGCCAGCGGATCCTGGCGACCGGTCGTGACATCCGCCTTGAAATCGACGGCGGGGTCAAGACCGACAATATTGCCGAGATTAAGGCCGCCGGCGCAGATACCTTTGTCTCCGGTTCGGGGATCTTCAGCAAGGCCAGGGATACCGATCCAAATCGCTATGACAGCGTTCTCCGCGAGATGCGTGGGGAGCTGGCCAAGGTCGTGCGGTGACTCTCGCCGAGGATTTTTTAACGCGCCGGCCCTGGCCGCGCTTGATTCTCATCGACCTCGACGGCACGCTGGTGGACAGCGCGCCGGATCTGGCCTTTTGCGTTGATGCCATGCTGGAACGTCTGGGCCGCCCGCCCGAAGGCGAAGCCCGGGTTCGGCATTGGGTGGGCAACGGCGTCGAGCGATTGGTGCGCCGGGCCTTGACGGGACAACTCGATGGCGAACCCAGTGAAACCGAGTTTCAATCCGCCCTGCCCCTCTTCGAGGCTTTTTATGCCGCCCGACCCTGCCAGGATTCGCGGTTGTATCCGGGAGTCCGGTCAGGGCTTGAGGCTCTCGCACGGATGGGCTATCGGCTGGGCTGTGTCACCAGCAAGGCCGCCCGATATGCCCTCCCGCTGTTGGAGGCTCTGGGTATTGCGGGTTTTTTTGAGCTGATCGTGGCGGGTGATTCGCTGCCTCGCCAAAAACCCGATCCCTTGCCGCTGCTACATGCCGCCCGACATTTCGGCGTCGAGCCCCCGGAAGCTCTCATGGTGGGCGATTCCATCAGTGACGTCCAGGCGGCCCGGGCGGCGGGATTCACCATTGTTTGCATGAGCTATGGCTACAATCACGGCCAGGACATCCGCCTCACCCGGCCCGACGGGGTGATCGACTCGCTGGTGGCACTGCCCGAATGGCTGGAGAAAAGAACCGCATGAACAAAAATGCCCCATTACCCATGACCTCCAACCGGCCCTACCTGATTCGTGCTTTCTACGAGTGGATCCTTGACAATGGTCTGACCCCTCACTTGCTGGTGGACGGCACTCTACAGGGGATTTCGGTTCCCCCGTCCTATGTCAAGGACGGGCAGATCGTTTTCAACATCAGCCCCTCTGCGGTACGCACCCTCGATATTCAAAACGATGGCATCTATTTTAACGCCCGTTTTGGGGGGATCCCGACGAATATTTTTTTTCCACCCATTGCGGTGCTGGGTATTTTCGCCCGGGAAAACGGCGTGGGCATGCTGTTTCCGGAAGACGAAACCGCCGATCCGTCTCCAGCCCCTCCGAAGGATCCAGGGCCTTCCAAGCCCACCCGGGCCCGGCCAGTTCTCAGGCGGGTTAAGTAGAGGCTCGTCCCAGCGCTATTCGTAGCGCACCTCGATGATCTCCAGCTCACGCTGTCCGCCGGGGGTTTGCACCATCACCGTATCGCCTTCCTGTTTGCCAATCATCGCCCGGGCGATGGGAGAGGTATAGGAGATGAGGCCCTGCTGGGTATCGGACTCGTCTTCTCCCACGATCTGATAGCGGTGGGATTCCTCGGTGGTCGTATCCATGACCTCCACAGTGGAGCCAAAGACCACCCGGCCACCCGGATTCACAGTTCGCACGTCGATGACTTGGGCATTCGACAGCTTATGTTCGATATCCTGAATGCGCCCCTCGATAAAGCTTTGCTGTTCCCGGGAAGAGTGATATTCGGCATTTTCCTTGAGGTCGCCGTGGGCACGGGCTTCGGCGATGGCCTGGATGATGCGCGGGCGCTCCACACGTTTGAGGTGTTCGAGTTCCTGACGTAATTTCTCGACGCCGCGCAGGGTAAGAGGTACCTTTTGCATGGAGGTCTCCGGGGCAATGAAAGGGTTTTTGGGGGGTTTTTAGACGTAGGGTTGGGAATGAAGATCCTGGAGCCGGGTGACGTGGCCGGCATCGGGCTGTTTTAAGGCCAGGCAGATGGCCTCGGCCCCGGCAATGGTCGTCGTGTAGCTGACCTTGTATTGTAACGCGGCCCGCCGCAGGCTGGCGGAGTCGGCGATGGCGATGGCACCCTCGGTGGTGTTGACAATCAGGCGTACCTCCTGGTTCTTGATGAGATCCAGGATATGCGGCCGGCCCTCGTTGACCTTGTTGATGCGTTGGCAAGAGATCCCGGCGGCCTGAATCACCCGTGCGGTGCCACCCGTGGCCCAGAGGTCGAACCCCAGCGCCGCCAACTGCCCGGCCACACCTGCGGCGCGGCGTTTGTCGGCATCCCGGACACTGAGAAAGGCCTTGCCCTTGCGCGGCAACCGAGCGCCCGCCCCTTCCTGGGACTTGGCAAAGGCCTCGCCAAAGGTCTCGCCGATACCCATCACCTCGCCCGTGGATTTCATCTCGGGGCCAAGTACGGTGTCGACACCGGGGAACTTGATGAAGGGAAACACCGATTCCTTGACGAAATAGCAGCGGGGAATGCGTTCCTGTGTCACGCCCTGCTCGGACAGGCTGCGTCCCACCATGCAGCGGGCCGCCACCTTGGCCAGCGGGATGCCGGTGGCCTTGGAGACAAAGGGCACCGTGCGAGAGGCCCGGGGATTCACCTCCAGGATGAAGATCCGGTCATTCTGGATGGCGAACTGGGCGTTCATGAGACCAATGACGCCCAGTTCCAGGGCCATCTGGCGCATCTGTTCGCGCATTTGATCCTGAAGACTTGGCGACAGGGTGTAGGGTGGCAGGGAACAGGCCGAATCACCGGAATGAACCCCGGCCTGCTCGATGTGTTCCATGATCCCGCCAATAAATACCTCGGTGCCGTCGCAAATGGCATCGACATCGACCTCGATGGCATCGTCGAGGAAGCGATCCAGCAAGACCGGCGAGTCATTGGAGACGCTTACCGCTTCGCGCATGTAACGGCGCAGATCGGACTCCTGATAGACGATCTCCATGGCCCGGCCACCCAGAACATAAGAGGGGCGAACCACCAGCGGGTAGCCGATCCGGGCGGCTTTGACAACGGCCTCGTCGGGGCTGCGGGCGGTGGCATTGGGGGGCTGGAGGAGCTTGAGTTTTTCCACCAGACGCTGGAATCGTTCCCGATCCTCGGCCAAATCGATGGAGTTGGGACTGGTGCCGATGATCGGTGCGCCCGCAGCCGCCAGATCCCGGGCCAATTTGAGTGGCGTCTGGCCGCCGTATTGCACGACCAACCCCAAGGGCTGTTCGACATGGACAATCTCCAGTACGTCCTCCAGGGTTAAGGGCTCAAAATAAAGCCGGTCGGAGGTGTCGTAGTCCGTGGAGACCGTTTCCGGATTACAGTTGACCATGATGGTCTCAAAACCATCTTCGCGCAGTGCCAGGGCGGCGTGAACGCAGCAATAATCAAATTCAATACCCTGACCGATGCGGTTGGGGCCTCCCCCCAGCACCATGATCTTGCGGCGATCCGAAGGATTGGCCTCGCATTCCTCTTCGTAGGTCGAATAGAGATAGGCGGTGCTGGTGGCAAACTCAGCGGCGCAGGTATCGACCCGCTTAAAAACCGGTCGCACCCCGGCGGCGTGGCGCAGTCTCCGCAATTCGCTCTCGCCGCAATCTGCCAGGTGTCCGAGGCGGCGGTCGGAAAACCCCCGGCGTTTTAAGCTGCGCAGCCGATTCGGGGTGAGTGCCGCCACGCCTCCCAGACGCACCTGATCCTCGATCTCCACCAATTCCAGCACCTGATCGAGGAACCAGGGATCAATCCGCGAGTGCTGATACACCTCTTCCACCGTCATGCCACTGCGGAAGGCGTCCGCGACATAGAGAATCCGTTCGGCTCCCGCCTGTTTGATTTCGCCGATGAGGCGATCCAAGATATCGGGCAGGGAACGGTCGAGGATCTCGTTCAGCCCATCGCGGCCGGTTTCAAGCCCCCTGAGTGCCTTCTGCAGGGATTCCTGAAAGGTGCGGCCAATAGCCATGACCTCGCCCACCGATTTCATTTGGGTGGTGAGATGCGGGTTGGCCTGGGGAAATTTCTCAAAGGCGAAGCGAGGGATCTTGGTAACCACATAGTCGATGGTGGGCTCGAAAGACGCTGGGGTGGCACCGCCGGTGATGTCGTTTTGCAATTCGTCGAGGGTGTAGCCAATCGCCAGCTTGGCGGCGATCTTGGCGATCGGAAAGCCGGTGGCCTTGGAGGCCAGCGCCGAGGATCGCGACACCCGCGGATTCATTTCGATCACCACCATCCGGCCCGTGGCGGGGTCGATGCCGAACTGGACGTTGGAGCCGCCGGTATCGACGCCGATCTCGCGCAGCACCGCGATCGAGGCGTTGCGCATCAGTTGGTATTCCCGGTCGGTCAGGGTCTGGGCCGGAGCCACCGTGATCGAATCCCCGGTATGGATCCCCATGGGATCGAGATTTTCGATCGAGCAAACGATGATGCAGTTATCCTGGCGATCCCGCACCACCTCCATCTCGAATTCCTTCCAGCCGAGCAGGGATTCCTCGATTAGTAACTCCCGGGTGGGGGAGAGCGCCAGCCCGCGCTGGCAGATCTCGGCAAATTCCTCGTGGTTGTAGGCCACGCCGCCGCCGCTGCCGCCGAGCGTAAAAGACGGCCGGATGATTGCCGGAAAACCGATCTGGGGCTGAACCTGTTGGGCCTCTTCGAGACTATGGGCGATCACCGAGTGGGGCATGTCGAGGCCGATTTTGCGCATTGCCCGGCGGAAACGGTCGCGATCCTCAGCCTTGTCGATGGCCTCGCGGCTGGCCCCGATCAATTCCACCCCAAAGTGCTTCAGGACGCCCTCCCGCGCCAGATCCAAAGCGGTATTCAGCGCAGTCTGTCCGCCCATGGTCGGGAGCAGGGCGTCGGGGCGTTCCCGCTGGATGATTCGCTCCAGGGTTCGCCAGTTAACCGGTTCGATGTAAGTGGCATCGGCCATCTCCGGATCGGTCATGATGGTGGCGGGATTGGAATTGACCAGGATCACCCGGTAGCCTTCCTCGCGCAGCGCCTTGCAGGCCTGAGCCCCGGAGTAGTCAAACTCGCACGCCTGGCCGATGACGATGGGGCCGGCGCCTATGATCAAAATGCTGTGGAGATCGGTGCGTTTGGGCATGGCGGTGGAGGGTTCTACTCGGCTTTCATGAGTTCGATAAAATGATCAAAGAGTGGTGCCACATCGTGGGGGCCGGGACTGGCCTCGGGGTGACCCTGGAAGCCGAAGGCCGGCCGATCCGTCCGGTGGATGCCCTGGAGCGAGGCATCAAACAGCGAGCGGTGGGTGGCACGAAGGTTTGCGGGCAGGCTCGCTTCATCCACCGCAAAGCCATGGTTTTGGCTGCTGATCATCACCCGGCCGGTATCCAGCGCCACCACCGGGTGGTTGGCACCGTGGTGGCCAAATTTCATCTTGATAGTGCGGGCACCACTGGCCAGCCCCAGCAGTTGATGGCCGAGACAGATACCAAAGACCGGTACCCCCCGATCCACCAGTTCGCGGATCGCCGCGATGGCATAGTCGCAGGGTTCCGGGTCGCCTGGGCCATTGGACAAAAACACCCCGTTGGGGTTTAGTTTCAGGACTTCGGTGGCGGGGGTCTGGGCCGGTACTACAGTCACCCGGCAACCGCGATCCACCAGCATCCGCAGGATGTTGCGCTTGATGCCGTAATCGTAGGCCACCACCCGGTAGGGAAGGGCGGAGTCCGCCGGTTGGCAAAATCCCGCGCCCAGCCTCCAAGTGCCCTCACGCCACTCATAGGGCTGTGAAACTGTCACGACCTGGGCGAGATCCATGCCCTTGAGGCCGGGAAAGCCTTGGGCGGCGCTCAAGGCAGCGGGAATATCCAGTGTCGGCCCGGCCTGGAGGCAGCCATTTTGCGCCCCCTTTTCCCGCAGCAGACGAGTCAGGCGACGGGTGTCCAGACCCGCAATGGTCGGTACCTGGTGTTTTATGAGGTACTGTCCCAGCGTCTGTTGGCTGCGAAAATTGCTGAGGAGACGTGGCAAGTCGCGAATCACCAGACCGGCGGCCTGGACGGCCGGAGATTCCTCGTCCTCGAGGTTGACACCGGTGTTGCCGATGTGCGGATAGGTGAGGGTGACGATCTGGCGGCAATAGGAGGGATCGGTGAGAATCTCCTGATACCCCGTCATGGCGGTGTTGAAAACCACCTCTCCTACGGATTGCCCCATGGCACCCATCGACTCCCCATGGAACACCGAGCCGTCTTGCAAAACCAGAACCGCTGGATGCCGCACAAATCTACCTGTTCAGTCAGAAACACCACACAAGAAAAACGGGAGGGATCCCTTGATCCATCCCGCTCCAGAAAAGCGCATTAGAACAGCCCGTCCCCTGACGAGCCGGGGCAAGGAGGCATGATCCCCAATGCCAGACACCTGGAAATGGTAACCGAAGCGGCAGGATTTTCCCATTAATAACCGCCACGGCGGAAAGCACGTCCGCCATCTTTTCATTACAATAGCCGCCCACCCTGTGTAAGGCGCACTGTGTGAACACCGCGAGATTCCATTTTTTCCCGATTTCGTAGCGAATACTGTTATGGCCAAAGCTGAAAAGAAAAAATTGTCCAAGGGTAAAGACAAGGGCACGGAGTCCCCTCCGGACAAGGGGGCTTCGACCAAGCGGCGCGCCGAAAAGCACGAGCTGGCCCACAAGCTGATCCTGCGCACCACCCGGCTGGCCGACTATGCTGATGTCAAGGAGATCATGGATTGTGTGTATGCCGACCTGGGGGGTGCCTGGACTGAAGAGCAATTCGCCTCGCAGATCGCCCGCTTTCCCGAGGGACAGTTGTGCATCGAGGACAATGGCAAGGTGGTGGCTGCGGCGATCAGCCTGATCGTTGACTATCAACGCTGGGGCGACAAGCATACCTATAAGGAAATTACCGGCAACGGCTATCTCATCACCCATGACCCCAACGGCGATACGCTCTATGGGGCGGATATCTTCGTCCATCCCGACTACCGCGACATGCGTCTCGGCCGACGCCTATACGATGCCCGCAAGGAACTCTGCGAACGCATGAATCTGCGCGCCATGGTCGCCGGCGGGCGTATTCCGGGCTATCAGAGGTACGCCAAAAAACTCACGCCACTGCAATATATCGAGCAGATCAAGAATAAGGAACTCTACGATCCCATCCTGTCGTTTCAGCTCGCCAACGATTTTCATGTCCGCAAGATCATTACCGACTACGAACCCAACGACCAGGATTCCCGCGCCTACGCGACGCTCCTGGAATGGATCAACATCTATTACGAGGAAAAGCAGAAACCGCTCGGTACCGCTAAAACGGTGGTTCGTGTCGGTGCGGTACAGTGGCAGATGCGGGCGGTCAACTCGTTTGCCGAGTTTCGTCAGCAGATTGAGTATTTTGTCGACGCGGTGGCCGGCTACAAGGCCGATTTCTGTCTGTTTCCGGAGTTCTTCGCCGCGCCTCTGATGGCTCAGTTCAAGCAAAGCAGTGCCGCGCAAAGCATCCGGGATCTGTCCAGCTATTCCGAACAGATTCGCGACGAGTTGATCCGTCTGGCACTCGCCTACAACATCAACATCATCGCCGGCAGTCTGCCAGAATACCGTGATAAAGCCCTCTACAATGTCTCTTTTTTATGTCGACGTGACGGCACCTGGGACGCCCAGTACAAACTCCACATCACCCCCGACGAAAAAGCCTACTGGGGAGTTCAGGGTGGTAACGAACTCAAGGTCTTCGACACCGATGTCGGCCGGATCGGCATTCTGATTTGCTACGATGTGGAGTTCCCCGAGCTGCCCCGGCTCCTTGCCGACCAGGGTATGACGGTGTTGTTCGTGCCCTACTGGACTGACACCAAGAACGCCTATCTGCGGGTACGTCGTTGTGCTCAGGCGCGTGCCATTGAAAACGAATGTTATGTGGTGATTACCGGCAGTGTCGGCAACCTGCCCAACGTCGAGAACATGGATATCCAGTACTCGCAGGCGGCCATTTTCACCCCCTCGGATTATGCCTTCCCACACGACGCCATTGCCGCCGAGGCCACCCCCAACACGGAGATGACCCTGATTGCTGACCTCGATGTTGAGGCACTGAAGGAGATGCGGGTTCAGGGCAGTGTGCGCAATCTCCGTGATCGCCGCCTGGATCTTTACCATCTGACCTGGGTTAAACGCTGAAGTCTGTCTCTTATGCCTTTGTGCCAATACGCCATTATTGGCGGACTTGACAGGCATTCAGAGCGGGGGCAAAATCCGGATGAGTGTCGTTTCCGCCCTGTCAGCTGTGGAACGATTTAACCCAAAAACCTTAATATAACCACAAGGATAATGCTTATGAAAACCGTAAAAAGCAAATTCGGAATTGCGATGGGTTGTGTGATGGGAATTTGTTCGCAAATTCCCACAGTCCAGGCTGCTTGCCCAACCATGTCGTCATCTGCGGAAGGAAACAACGGGAAGGCTTATGTGCAAGAGCCTGACAATGTGGGTACTTCGTGGCGGCTTTTTATCAGACCGCGCAATGGGGCTTGTTTGGATGCCCCAGCGGTTGGTTATCAGTCGCCTTATGACACAAAGGGACAATCGAGTGGCAGCTCGAAAACAGAGTACGCTGATCCTGGAAGCAAAAACTGCGACGATGGTTATAAAAGCTATGTCAGCGTTTCCATCCCCAAATCCAGTGCCATCTATGATACTTACGTCACCTATCAAACAGCAACCACGGTTGGGTTTGAGTTAATGACTACAAAAAATCACTATAAGGGGGCATTCGCACTGATTCCAATGACGATGGCTGACGGAAATCCTGATCCGAATAATGCCAAAGTCGCAGGCATATGTTTCAACTAGCCATATGGAAGGAAAATCAATCAATCAATGCCATACCCATGAGGAATTAAATACTATTGTCTTTGGTAGATTTTTAGTGCAGTACCCACGCTACCAGTAGCGTGGTGTCACGCTTGGGAGTTATGTCACGACAACGCGGCAAGCCGCTAGAGAATATGACCCTGAGAAATTTGTAACGAATGTTTTTTGTCCTGGAGATAACCTATGCGCAAATATCTTATTACTCTTCTGGTGTTGTTCAGTGCTAACGCCTTGGCGTTAAATGCCTTTGACCCTGTAGCAAAAACGCTTACTATTGATTCCGTTACTAAAGACGGCATACGATACAATAATGTCGTTGTACAAATAACGGGGGTTGAGGTCGTTGATGTTGGAACAAGTGACCCCACGAAGGACGCCACTTGCCCGGAAATGTTTACCGTCGCCCAATATAACGCCATCAGCGTTGGCATGAGCTTGGCCAAGGTCGTTGACATCATTGGCTGCGGTCATGATATGGACGGTACCGAAACTTCGGATAACAATGTCTTACGCAGTTGGGAAACCTCCGGGGTCATTTATCGCGGTATTGCAGTTAACTTTGACGCGGTAACGGGTCTTGTGGCGCTTGCGTCGAATCACACCTTTAAGAAAAGAATCGCGTTTTGAAGTATTGATCGCCCCTGGGAAACCGGGGGCATAGGTGCCAATAAGCGTCTTATGCGGGGAGGGCCGCGACCGCGATGGATAATTTGTCGTCGCGGTTCAGATTGAGGTAGAGGCTGATTCTTGACGGGGCAATCGATGGGTAATGGGAAGCAATATTAAATATTGATATTGCTGAGACATCAAAATCCTGTTTCTTTCCGCAGTCTAATAATTGCAAGAATAAGACTGTTGGAAGCCAGCCAAAAAGATGTTTCTGAATTCATCATAATCAATGCTTCGTTATATTCTCTTGCATTTATTACTGAAGCAATTTTAGCGGCTTCAGTATGAAATTCAGAATGTTTTATTACACACTCTCTGTAGCAGGCAAGATGATCATACTTGGTTTTCGCTTCACCATGCAGCCATCTACCCAGCTCACAGCAGTTGTCCTTTGATATTGTTAGAACATCCAGTGGAAACTCATGCTTTGTAATGGCAAAACGAAATTTGGTTTTCCAGTCGGTGTGTGCTTGAATTGCCGTATCTAAATTCATCGCCATCCCTTCCCTGCGCCAATCTACATGGGTGGCCGTGATATTTGAATCAGATCCCGCCATTCAAGCACGGGAACAACGCGATTCTCACCAAGAATCAGCAAGCTGCGAATCTTGGTCGGTACCCCCGCAAGGTGGCCCGGATTGCGAGTGATGCGATCCGCCGACACGGTGACGATGTCCGTCACGCGATCAACGCCCAACGCATAGCTTTGACACTCCCAATCGACGATGACAGCAATACGCCGCTGGAGATCCTGGGCGATTTGATAGCCTCTATCGAAAAGTCCCAGTAATTCTTCCAGAACGGTATCGCGAGCCTCCGTGAATAAAGCGATCGCCCGCTCTTTGTGACCCTGATCAGAAAGTTCGAGAAGTTGATTGGCAAGCCCATGAATACGGGCATGAGGGGATTCAAACATGGCGAGCAGGATCTCGAGTCGTCGATCCTGAGGGTGATAGCTGTAATACCATTGGCCGAAGGCACATTCGTAGGGGTTGCGTGCCCTAGTGAAGGGCACGCCTTGGAGTATCGAGACGTGCAAGGCGGACATCCAGTCCAGATGATCCTGTCGTCGCTGCGGGAATAAGGCCTGGAGCTGCAGGTATTCCTCGTATGCCGAGGTATGTTTGAGGATATCCCACAGAGAAAAATAGCTCAGTGGGGTCTTTTCAAAGACATAAAACTCCGCAACATCACGACCGCTGTACTGGAAATCCGTCGGCAACGGGGAGAGATGTCGGACTTCGTCAAGGAGCAGAGCGTATTCCTTGACGCCGACATTGATCAGTAGCGTATGCAAATCTTGGTTTGGCAACACAAATGGAACCCTGTAAATGTAAATTTTAGGGACACGAACAAATCGGGCTACCCCATCAAGTCGGACACTTCAAGTATCCTCGCCGCGCACCAATTGCCGCAGTCTTCCCATCAAATCATCGCTCAACGTCTGTAGTTCCTTCATCCGTTCCAGGGCTTCCGAGGGTTGTCCCTGAGCATGGAGATCGACCAATTCCTGTCCCAGCAAATGCACATGATCATGAATGGCGACCATGACAGAGAAAATGGGGTGCTTGCCATAACAGGCCTGGCCCTCGGTACTCTGCCAGCGGCCAAAGTAACATTTCTTGCCATCCATCGGTGGCAGAACATCCTGGTCACCCGCTAGGAATTTGCCCATGGCACGAATCCAGTGCCGATGCTCCACTTCGGCGAACACCGCCAGTTCGCTCCGACTTCTGCCACAATCCCGCCAGGTCGTCCATGCCGCATCCGCACGCCAAGTCATGACCCAAGCGGGCAAGGCCACGGCCGGCATGGGGCGGGCTATGCCGTAGCCCTGCGCCAGCTGGCAGCCCAATGCCAACAGGAGTTCGCCATGAGCGACTGTCTCCACACCCTCGGCAATCACCTGGCGGCGAAAAGCCGTAGCCAATCCCACCACACCCTTGACGATGGCCAAGTCATCCGGGTCGTCGAGCATATCGCGCACAAAGCTCTGGTCAATTTTGAGTACGTCCGCCGGCAGACGTCTCAAGTAGGTGAGCGAGGAATAGCCAGTTCCGAAGTCATCCAGCGCAAAACGTACGCCAATCTCACGGCAGACCCGCATGACCCGGGTGACCTGGGCCATGTCTTCCAGGGCGCTCGATTCCAGCACTTCCAGTTCAAGATAATCGGGCGATAGCGTGGGGTAAACCGCGAGTTTTTCACGCAGGTGTGTCGCGAAATCGCTCTGCTGGAGTTGGCAAGCCCCAATATTCACGCTCAACGAGAGATCGAGTCCCTGCGCGCGCCATTCGACCAACTGGGCCAGCGCCGTATCGAGTACCCAGTCGCCCAGTTCTACGCTGAACGGATGGTTCTCGACGATGGGCAGAAAGGCGGCAGGTGATAGCAGGCCACGCTCTGGGTGTTGCCAGCGAATCAAGGCCTCGGCACCGATCACCCTGCCGGTTTTCATGTTTACCTTGGGCTGGTAATACAGTAGGAACTCATCCTGTTCGAGAGCCTGACGGATGCGATCCAGACTCCCCTGTTGCGTCTTCATTGCGGTATCCTGAGCCACGTCGAACAGGTGATAGCGGTTCTTGCCCGCCTGTTTGGCAATATACATGGCCTGGTCGGCGTGACGCAGCAATTGGTCGGCATCGGCGTCGTCGCGTGGGTAGAGGGTCACGCCAATACTGGCGAAGACCTGCAACACCACGCCACTCATCATCACGGGGTTGGCAATGGCGCGTAACAGACGGGTGAGTACGGGCTCCCAATCTTGAGACTGTTCCAGATCCACCAGCACGGCGACAAACTCGTCACCGCCAATGCGGGCCAGTGTGTCGCTGTCCCGCAACGCCTCTTTCATCTGATGCGAGACTGCGATCAGGAGTTCGTCGCCAACGTCATGGCCATGGTGATCGTTTACTTCCTTGAAGCCGTCGAGGTCGAGATAGACCACCGCCAATGAGTGACCATGCCGCTGGCTCCCCGCCATGGCTTGCCGCAAACGATCAGCGAGTAGTACGCGGTTGGGAAGATGGGTGAGGGGATCGTAATGGGCGAGGTGTTCGAGCTGTTTCTGGTACTCCTTGACCAAGGTGATATCGGTCAGCAGGGCCACATAGTGTTGCGTCTTGCCATGGATATCGCGCACACCGCCAATGGTGATCATGGCCGCATACTCCTTGCCATCCTTGTGCCGGTTCCAGATCTCGCCAGACCAGTGGCCCCTGACGATCAGGTCGCGCCACATCGTGACATAAAACGTCGGCGGATGTTGGCTGGA
>JBAXSA010000002.1:0-31664 GCA_037130945.1 Pseudomonadota bacterium
GTGATGGGTGGCACGCAGATCGTGAAGATCAATCCACATTCCCAGCGCCCGCGAAATGCAGGGATCGTCGTCAACGATGGCCACTATGCCCTGCCTGGCCGTGATGCCAGACGGGGGGTGCGACCGTGATTCAGGCAACATGGGCAGCATATTTTTGTTTCTCCAGGGGATAGGGCATCTTGTCAAAGGGACGGACAAGACATAGGTTAGCAGTTGGAGACGAAAGCGCCATTGTCCCAAGGGACAGTGCCCCGTTACCCTTCATTGACCCAACCCAATCTCATGGAACCACACGATGACCCTTTCTCCTGATGAAAAAACCGATCCCTCTGGCGAACAGGACATGGCGCTTGGCAGCGGCGTTGCCGCCTTTGAGGCCAAACACTTTGCGCGTGCCACCGGACTGCTGTCGCCATTGGCCGAGGCGGGGCATCCCGAGGCCCAATACCGGATGGCGATCATGGCCCAAAATGGTCTGGGGATGCTCGCCAACCCCCTGCGCGCTTACAAATACATGAAGGCCGCCGCCGAGGCCGGTCATCCCCTGGCGCAACATGGGCTGGGTTTCATGTATCTGGAAGGGGAATGCGTCGAGGCCAATCCGTCGCGGGCGGCGGACTGGTTTCGCCGGGCCGCCGAACAAGGGCTGGCAGGTTCTCAGGTGACCCTGGCCCGGCTCCACGAGGAAGGCCGGGGTGTGCCGGTGGATCGGGAGATGGCGGGGCATTGGTACCGCCAGGCCGGTTTCGAGCCTGATCCAGGGCTGTGACCAGATCGAGGGTCAGGTTCTAAAAAAGGCAATTTGATCCTTCATGGTCAGCATCTGTTCGTTCAAGTGCGCCGAGGCAGAAGAGGTTTCCTCGGCCAACGCGGCATTCTGTTGTGTCATCTCGTCCATATGAGTGACCGCCTGGTTGATTTGGTCGATGCCCGTCGTCTGCTCGCGGCTAGCCGAAGCGATTTCGGCGATGATGTGGCCGACCTTCTGCACGCTGGTGACGATATCCTGAAGCGTCGCACCCGATTCATTCACCAGCCGGGCACCGGCTTCAACCTTGCCCACGGAATCGCGGATGAGTTCCTTGATGGCTTTGGCCGCAGAGGCCGAACGCGACGCCAGGTTACGCACCTCCGAGGCGACGACGGCAAAGCCACGCCCCTGTTCTCCGGCCCGCGCCGCCTCGACGGAGGCGTTCAGCGCCAGCAGATTGGTCTGGAAGGCGATTTCGTCAATCACCCCGATGATCTCGGCGATCTGGCGGCTGGCCCGATTGATGGCATCCATGGCCTGGATGGCGTCATTGACCACCTTGCCCCCGCGCTCCGCCAGCTGGCGGGTGTGGGCGGCCACCTGATTGGCCTGTTGGGCATTATCGGCATTGTTGCGCACCGCGCTGGTGAGCTCTTTCATGCTGGAGGCCGTTTCCTCCAGGCTGCTGGCCTGTTGCTCGGTGCGTGACGACAGGTTGTTGTTGCCAGCGGAGATTTCATTGGCGGCGTTGGCCACCGTATCGGCCGATTCCAGCAGGTTGGAGACAATCCCCTGCAGGCGATAGAGGGTCTGGTTGATGCCGTCCTTGATTTGGCCAAAGGCACCCAGGTATTCGGCGTCGATCTGGCTGCTGAGATCCCCCTCGGCCACCTGTCCCATGACCACCGCGATTTCCTGGATTACGGTATCCACGGAGCCGATCAGGGCGTTGATACCCTCGGCCAGTTGTCTGAAAAATCCCTGTTTGCCCTGCAGCCCGATGCGCTGAGATAAATCGCCGCGCTGGGCGGCATTGACAATGGCGTCAATTTCCTTCTCCACCGCCACCTCGTGGGTGCGGTCGTTCCATTCCACGACCGTACCGAGACGCAGGCCCTCGCCATCCACCACGGGATTCGCCACGAAGTCCATGGTATGGCCGCCAACCAGAAATCCGGCGTGATGTGTTCCTGACAGGCGCGCCAACAGATTCCGCTGATGGCTGGGGTTTTTATGAAACTGATCGATAGAGCCGCCAACGATGTGATGGGCCACAAACCCTGGTATTTGCCGGCAGATATCGGCCTCGGCGGCGCGAAACAGCACCAGAGCGGCCTCGTTCATATAAATAATCGTATGCTCGGCATCGGCCACCATGACCTTGGAGGAAACATTGTCGAGCGCCACCTTGAGCCGTAGATTGGCGGCGGCCACCCGGCGCTCCTCCAGAATTCGCTGATGTTCGGCGGCCTCACGGGCCAGGATTTCGGTCTGGTCGCTCCATTGGGTTACCCGGCCTACATAATGACCCTGTTCGTCCTGCACGGGCGCGGCGGCGAGATCCAGGGTAAAAAAACCGATCCGGGTGCGGAACTGGCTTTCCCGCTCCAAGGGTCGGTTGTAAGCCGCCATGAGTGCGGAATCGTCAAAGAGTCGTGAGACCTGGGTGCCCAGCAGGTTGTTGGGATCAAATCCCGGATAATGGGCCGACACCACGCCGCTCATGGACTGAAACAGCCGCCGCGCCGCCTGATTGTAGTAAATCAGATCGTCATCGGCATTGGAAACCGTAATGGCCGCCCCGGCACCATCCAGAGCCTGACGGATTCGTGTGGTCGCAGCAGCCTTTTCGTGCGAATCGGCCTTCTCGAAGCCCAGACGAATCTGCATCTTCTTGAGTTCCCGAAGTAGCTCACCCACCTCGTCGCGACGATCCGAGAGGGTGATGGGGGTGTGGTAATCGCTTTGCATCATGCGGTCAAACACCTGGATGGCATTCGCCATGGGACGGGTCAGCCGGCGGATGATGACAAAGCCAAGCCCCAACGCGGCCACCAGGCACAACAGGGTCAGACTCGTCTCGCGCCACAACCGGTGCCATAGCGCCTGGTGGCGATCCTCAATAACCTGCGCAATGTGGGCCGAAATTTGGTCGAACAGGGCAAACCCCTTGTCGATGGCCAGCGTCGCCCGGTCGAAATAATCCTTGGGATCGGCGCTCACCCCCGTGGGACTGAGGAGTGTGTCATGAATGAGCATCACGAAGGCATTGGCATGGGTATTAAAATCCTCAAGCGATCCCGCCAAGGCTCGCTTGATCGCGGGATTGGCCTCAAAGGCGTAGGTCAGCCGGGAAGTGGTGAGTTCGACGCGGTTCTTGACCTGGCGGACGCGGGCCGTGATATCGCTGTGTGCCTCGCTCGAAAGGCTGCGCTGTATGGCATAACCCGTCCCCTTGGCACGCAATTGGCCCATCCGTTCAACAACCACGGCCAGGTTGTTGAAGGCCGCATCCACGAGGTAATACCCCTGGGGTTCCGGATCCAGGATCAGTCGCGAACGATTGGCCAGCCGGTCGATCAACGCCAGGAGTTTTTCGGTGATCAGGGTATGGCGCCTAAAACTCTCCAGTACCGTGAGAGGAACCGTGAGAGAGATCGACTGATCCTTCAGGGCCGCCCACTCTTTGACAATCTCATCCCAAGGCCCCCGCACATCAAACCGGTTTTGCAAGGCGATGTCGAAGGCTACGTCCTCTCGCAAGAGTGTCTCGATATCCGTCTGAATCTGCCGCATCCTCGCCTCAAACGAGGCATCGCCGTTGAGATAGCCGGAGGCGGCCCCCCGGTGGCGTGCGACAGACACCAGCATGCCTCGCAGGGGTTGCAGAAAACGCAGGCCATCGCGCTCATCGGTGACCTGAACGACTTCCTGCCAGACCTTTTGGATATAGACTCCGACCTGCATACCCAAAGGAATCAACAGGGCCAGGATCAAGAGTACCAGCTGCTGCCAGAATCTAAGATGCGGCAAGGGATTCAGCCGTTCCAGGAGCCCTTGGCGGCCCAGGACAATCTTGCCGCTGGCCACCCCGGCATACAGAGCCTCGGCGGCCCGGATTTGCTCGCGGGTGGCACCCCGCCGCACCGATAGGTAACCCACCACCTGTCCATCCTCCGACAAAGGTGTCACATGGGCATCAACCCAGTAATGATCGCCGTTCTTGGTACGGTTTTTCACAGTCCCATTCCACGGTCGCCCGGCCTCCAGGGTTTGCCACAAATTCGCAAACACCAAGGCTGGCACATCGGGATGGCGCACGATGTTGTGAGGCGATCCCAGCAGTTCCTGCTCGGTAAAACCGCAAATTTCGGAAAAATCGCGATTGGCGTAGGTAATGCGACCTTCGAGGTCGGTCTTGGAGGCCAAGACGGCACCGTAGGGAACGATTTTTTCGATTTGCGTCACCGGATGATTGAGTTTCATGGGCCTTACCTGGACAGGAGGGAGGATCTTCATAATAGGGCAAGTGGAGGACTTGTGTAGAACGTTTCCGGGGGCGCGACCTTCTGTCATCGCCCTTGCCACAGGGCAGTCCCAAACAAGTCCTTGTCAGGGTATCTGGAATATCCTGATAATAGGCGGTTTTCTGGCCACGGGTTCGTGGTCGTTTTTATGGGAGCCCGAATGGCAAAAGAAGATTTTATTGAATTGGAAGGCACGGTCACCGAGACTCTGCCCAACACCCTGTTTCGAGTTGAGCTCGAAAATGGGCACACCGTCACCGCGCATATTTCTGGCAAGATGCGTAAACATTACATCCGCATCCTCACTGGAGATAAAGTCACCGTGCAGATCACCCCCTACGATCTGTCCAAAGGACGCATCACCTTCCGAGCCCGCTAATAAATAATAAAGACCTCGAAAGCCGTGGCCAGCCCCGTCACACCGGCGGGTGGGTGCCGTATTCGAACGCGAGCTGCTCGTCGCGGACGATCACCCGCACGCTACCGCCCCCCTTCATTTGGCCAAATAGCAGTTCCTCGGCCAGCGGCTTCTTGATTTTTTCCTGAATCACTCGCGCCATCGGGCGAGCCCCCATGAGGGGGTCGTAGCCGTGTTCGGCCAGCCAGGCGCGAGCCTCGTTCGTCACCACCAGTGCCACCTGCTTGGCGTGCAGTTGTTCTTCCAGTTCAAACAGAAACTTGTCGACCACATTGGCAAGGGTGGCGGGCGTCAGACCCTTGAACTGGATGATGGCGTCCAGACGGTTGCGAAATTCGGGCGTGAAGTGTTTTTTGATGGCAGCCAGGCCATCGCTGGCATGATCCTGAGGAACAAAACCCATGGAGGGGCGGCCGATTTCCTCGACGCCCGCGTTGGTGGTCATCACCAGGATCACATGGCGAAAATCCGCCTTGCGGCCATTGTTATCGGTCAGGGTGCCGTGATCCATGACCTGCAACAGCAGGTTATAGACATCCCCGTGGGCCTTTTCGATCTCGTCTAACAGCAAGACCGAATGAGGATGTTTGGTGATCTCCTCGGTGAGCAGCCCGCCCTGATCGAACCCGACATAGCCGGGCGGTGCGCCAATCAGACGCGACACCGTGTGCCGTTCCATGTATTCGGACATGTCGAAACGAATCAGCGGAACCCCCAGGACGCGGCCCAGCTGGCGGGCAACCTCGGTTTTTCCGACCCCCGTGGGGCCGGCGAACAGAAAAGAACCGATCGGCTTCTGCTCATTACCGAGGCCCGAGCGGTTCATGCGGATGGCAGACACCAGCACATCGATGGCCTCGTCCTGTCCGAAGACCACCGCCCGCAGATCACGGCCGAGCGTTTGCAGGGCCTCGATGTCGCTGGTGGAGACCTGCTTGGGCGGGATGCGGGCGATCTTGGCCACTACCGCCTCGACATCCCCCACCGTGATCAGCTTCTTGCGGCGGCTCGCCGGTTGTAATTGCACCGCCGCGCCCGCCTCGTCGATGACATCGATGGCCTTGTCGGGGAGATGGCGGTCATTGATGTATTTGGCCGCCAATTCCGCCGCCGCCTTGAGGGCCGGCACGGCGTAACGCACCTTGTGATGGGCCTCGAAACGGGCGCGGAGCCCCTTGAGAATCGCGAAGGTTTCCTCGACACTCGGTTCGTTGATGTCGATTTTCTGAAAACGCCGGGCCAGCGCCCGGTCTTTTTCGAAGATGCCGCGATATTCCTGATAGGTGGTCGAGCCGATACACCGCAGGTTGCCGGAATTGAGGATCGGCTTGATCAGGTTGGAGGCGTCCATGACCCCACCCGACGCCGAGCCCGCGCCAATCAGAGTATGGATCTCGTCGATGAAGAGGATGGCTCCAGGATCTTTCATCAGTGCCGCCAGCACCGATTTGATGCGCTTTTCAAAATCACCGCGATACTTGGTACCCGCGACCAGGGCACCGAGATCCATGGCGTAGACCGTAGCCCCGGCAATCACCTCGGGGACTTCCTGGTCGACAATCATCTTGGCCAGCCCTTCGGCAATCGCGGTCTTGCCCACCCCCGCCTCCCCCACCAGCAGCGGGTTGTTCTTGCGGCGGCGGCAGAGAATCTGGATCGTCCGTTCGACCTCCAGGGCGCGGCCGATCAGCGGATCGATCTTGCCCTGGCGCGCCAGCTCGTTGAGATTGGTGGTAAAACTCTCCAGAGGGCTCGGGGCCGTGCCACCTCCCGGCCCATCTGGTTCGCCCGGATCCGTGCCGGGTTCGCCGGAAGGCTGGGAGACCTTGGAAATACCATGGGCAATGAAATTGACCAGATCCAGGCGGCTGAGGTCTTGCTGGCGCAGCAAGTACACCGCCTGGGATTCCTGTTCGCTAAAGATGGCGACCAGGACGTTGGCACCCGTGACCTCCTTCCTGCCGGAGGATTGAACATGAAAAATCGCCCGTTGCAGAACCCGCTGAAACCCCAGCGTGGGCTGGGTATCGCGTTCCACGCCCTTGGGAATCTCCGGGGTGGTTTGCAGGATGAATTCTTCCACCGTCTGACGCAGTTGCCCGGTGTCTACCGCGCAGGCCTTGAGCACCCGGAAGGCGGTGGGATTATCGAGCAAGGCGAGCAACAGGTGTTCGATGGTAATGAACTCATGACGGCGCTGCCGGGCCTGACGGAAGGCCTGGTTCAAGGTCAATTCCAACTCTTTGGACAACATGGTTTTTAGCCTCCTCGGGCCGCCATTTGCTGTTTTGCTTAAACTTCTTCCATGGCGCACAGGAGCGGATGCTGGTGACCGCGTGCGTACTCGTTGACTTGCACGACCTTGGTTTCTGCGATGTCGCGGGTAAAAACCCCGCACACCCCCACGCCGCGGATATGAACCTGCAGCATGATTCGCGTGGCCTGTTCGCGGCTCATGTCAAAAAAGCTTTCCAGGACATGAACTACAAAATCCATCGGCGTGTAGTCGTCATTCATCAAGACCACCCGGAACATCGGGGGTTTCTTGAGCTTGGGCCGGGCCTCTTCAAGTACCGTGTCCTGGTCGTGTGGGTCGTCGTGTGGGTCAGCGGTGTGCCGGCTCATGGGTTTTTCCTGCTTGGGAGTACCGGGGAGAGGCACGATCTTAACATCCGGACGCGATTGCTCTACAGTCTCGTGCCAATCCTTAAACCCCATAGCCCGCATTCACCCATACCTGGGACTGGCCCAGTGTCAAAAAAACCATGAGCAGAATGAGCAGAATGAGCAGAATAATCACGGGACTGGTAGGTCTCCTAGCCCTGCTGGTCTTTTACCGGGCTGTTTTCCTGTCTGGGTTCGACTTGCTGCCCGGCGATATTGGCGATACCCGCTTCAACATGGTCATTCTGGAGCACTGGTTTCGGGTTGCTCAAGGTCTCGACAGCGGGACGTCACCGAATTTTTTCTTTCCGGCACCCGGTACGCTGGGGTATAGCGATGCCTTGATCCTGCTGGCAATTCCCTACGTCGCCAGCCGCTTGATCGGTCTTGGCGTGCTGCATTCCACGCAGTGGACTCTGTTGGCGTGGTCGCTGTTGGGTTTTACCGGCATGTTCCTGTGGTTACGCCGGCCACAGCAACTGGCACTGCCGGCGAGTCTGGCCGGGGCCGTGGCCTTTGCCTTTGGTACCCAGTTCTACCAGGGGTTGGCGCTGGGCCACATCCAGTTGATGACCGCCCTGCTCCTGCCCTGGCTCGCGAGCGGGGTGTGGTGCCAGTTAAAAAACACCTTGGACAACCCGTCGCGCCATCCCCTGGCGTGCGGCGTGGGGGCCGCCGCCCTGCTCGCGCTGATGTTGCTGACCTCGTTCTATGTGGGCTGGTTTGTGATGCTGCAGGGCCTGGTCATGGCCATGCTGGCAATCTTCGCCCTGTTCGCCCGGCGGGGTGTACGGCAGGGGTTTTTAGCGGTCAGGGTCGAACTGGCGCGCCAATGGCCCGGGCTGGCGGTGGGTGCCTGGGTGCTGATGGCCGGTTTGTTACCCTTCGCGATGATCTACGGGCCGATCCTGCAACAGGGGGTCGAACGCGACTGGTCGGTGGTGGCGCGTTATTTGCCATTCTGGACGGATCTTCATGACCCGAAGGGCAACCTGCTCTGGGAACCCGTCGCCCAAACCCTGGCACCCTGGCTGACCAGCCGCAAGGATGAACTGGGCAAGGGATTGACTTGGGGTCTACTGGCGATCTTCTGTGCCACCCTGATCCAGACCGGGTTTGCACGCCGTCCCCCGCTGACCGATCCGACGGCCCTCCGCCAGCACCGGATGGTATTGCTGTTCGGCGGGAGCGTGATCGTCTGTTGGATCCTGATGCTCAAGGTGGGTGAAGTCTCGCTGTGGGCTCTAGTCTACCACTGGGTACCGGGGGCCATCGCGATTCGCACGGTTCATCGCTTCAACGGCGTGCTGGCGTTCTCGGTGGTCACGGTGGCCGCGATGGGCCTGGATCGGCTGTGGCGGCAATCTGGGAATCGCCGCCCGGCACAAATTGCGGTGTTGGCCCTGGCGGCCCTGATCGCGTTTGAACAGATCAACCGGTTGCCAAAGTTCGTCAGCCAGCGGGCGGACATGACGCCGTTGGAAACCTTCGCCGCCGCACCGCCCCACTGCCGGGCGTTTGTTCTGCTGCCGTCCGACCGCGATCCCCGCTGGCACCACTGGAGCCGACAACTGGAGGCCGTGGTGATCGCGCAACGTCAGAACCTCCCGACCCTCAACGGCGAAAGTGGCGGTGCCCCACCAGGCTGGCACCTGTTTGATCCCAGCGATTCGCCGGCCTATGAAGAGGCGCTGGTGAGCTGGGCGGATCGTTACCAGTTGTGGGACGGCCTGTGCGGTCTCGACCCCGTTTTGGCACGCTGGTTTCCCGTCCGGCGGCATGATGGTGTCATTCAAGCCCCAGGACGACTTTGACGCGGACGTCGACCTGATCCCTTTTCAGGTAACCAATGGCACCGCGGCGCGTACTGATCATCTCGATCATTTCGCGGATACTTTGAACCTGCCGGGGCGGATGGGTTTTGCCGGAAAAGATGAGCCGTGCCCAATGGGCTCTGATTTCCGGGAGGTCTTTGCCCACCAGTAACTTGTAAAACCGGGCCCGGGTGGTTTCGTCCTCAGGTTGATCAACCGGTTGCGCCAGGATGCCAGAAGGCAATTGCAGGTAACGGCCCAGAAAGATGTTGACAACATCTTCCCGGTTAATCTCCTCGATGCCACTGGACGGACTGACGACCACCACGAGCTTGTCATCAGCCCACAGGGTCTGGCAGATCAAGAGCCATAGAAACGTCAGACGAAAAAACTTCATAACGGCTAGCTAAAACACAAAATCCAGAACGAGGCTCACCACACCCTGCAGAAACCGCCTCTGGCTCCCACGCTCCAGCGTGGGAGCCAGGAAGAAGTGTATTTACAACCAGGGTTAGAAGCGATGCGACCAACCCACGAAGAAGTTGGCGTCGGAAGTATCGTGATTGAGTCCCATATTCACCCCAGCGTCGAGTTGGGTGACGCGATCAAGAAGGTAGGTGGCACCCAAGTCGAGGGTGGCGGTCGTGGGTTGATAGCCGACGTGATCCGCGAATCCCTCAACATAGGCACCCAACTTTTCCGTAAACGCATAGGTCAGATTGACGCCACCGGACAGATCGCTAATGTAATTGTTATTCCCCGCATGGCGGGCGGCTTCGCCCAAGGTGAGCGTGACGCTGGTCTTGTCGTTCAGGCTCATACTGCCCGTGGCAATGACGCCGCCTTCGGTGCGATCAGACAGTATGCCGTTATCTGTCAGTTCCTTGCTAGCCGTGGGAAAGGTGGCAAAGCCGATGAGGCCAAAGGCCGGACTGCTGCCATCAGCCCCCATGAAGGTATGAAGTACGCGGAACGTGGTACTGCCAAAACCCTGGAACGTCTGGTCGTGATAAGCGCCGTGGGTGCTTTGTTGGGTATAGGGCTGGATGACAAGCTGGACATCGGTATCTTTGGCGATCCCGTAGCGCAGCGCGGTGTGCGCCAGATCCCAGGCGCGTGTGCGGACGCCGTCCGAGTTGTCGTAGGTGTAGCTGGCGATGCCGGTCTCGACCTGAAAATAGCCCTTGGGCACCGCCAGCGGGCTTTCCGTGTTGCCCGGCCGGCCGGCGCTGAAGGCTGGTTCATCGGCTACGGCAAGGAGGGGAGACAGTGCCATCAGGGCAAGGCAGGCGGTTTCTTTGAGAGTCTTCATATTGTGGATACCAGGGACAGGGGGGGGAAATCAGCAAGAGGGCTGGGAACCGCCAGTGACAGCCACAGCGGTCGTGCCAAGGTAACGAAAGCCTCCGGGTATTGCAAACCTGTGAACACTCGCCTCATGGATCGGCTGGGGCGGCTGGCTTGCCAGAGATCCGGCGCCAGCGTTGAGCCAGCGTCAGAATGCCCCGGAGGATCTGGATCTCCACGGCATCGGGACGGGCCCGGTTGAACAATCGCCGCAGTCGCCGCAGCAGCTTGCGGCATTGCCAGGGTTGGCAGAATTCCAGCTCAAACAGGGCCTCGGCCAGGTGCCGGTGGAAACGCTCCAGGGCCTCGGCCGGCGCGGGGGTCTGGGTATCGGGGTCTGGGGCAGAGCAGGGCAGGGCTTCCAGACTGGCCATGCGCAGTTCATGGGCAAAAACCTGAACCGCCGCCGCCAGATTCAGGGAGCTGTAATCGGGGTGGGTTTCGAGGTGGGTGAGAAAATGGCAGCGGGCCAATTCCTCGTTGGTCAACCCGCTTTGTTCCCGGCCAAACACCAAGGCGACCTCGCCGGTATGGGCCTCGTCGAGCAACCGCCGAACGGCGGCCCGAACCGCCAGGGTCGGCCATTCAAGGTGCCGAGGCCGGGCGCTGGCACCGATTACCAGCTGGCAGCCTGACAGACCGGCAGGGAGATCGGCCACCACCTGGGCACGATCCAGCAAGTCATCGGCTCGCGATGCCCGGGCATTGGCGTCGGGATCGGGAAAGCGCCGAGGGTTGACCAGCACCAACCGGTTAAGCCCCATGGTCTTCATGGCGCGTGCGCTAGCGCCAATATTGCCGGGATGACTGGGTTCAACCAGGACGATACGGATTCGGGACAATGCGGTCACGAACCGTGACCTTTATTCCAGCAACGCAAAACCTGATTTTCTCGGAACACGTCAGACAGGCTCCTAGCGCTCGAAGACCGCCAGGGATTCAACATGGGCCGTGTGAGGGAACATGTCGAGAACACCGGCCGCCTGGAAGCGAAAACCCCATTGGTGAACCAACACTTGGGCATCCCGGGCCAGGGTGGCCGGATAACAGGAAAAATACACCAGCCGCTGGATGTCCGTGCGAGCCAGGGGTTCCAAGACCGCCAGGGCACCACTCCGGGGTGGATCAATCAGGGCGCGGTGGTAGCCTCCCCGCCACCAGGGCTCATCCCCGGAGACATTCTGGAGATCGGCGGCCAGGAAACGCGCCGCTAAACCATTGTCCCGGGCATTGCCTTCGGCCCGCACGACCAATCCAGCATCCCCCTCCACCCCCAGCACGGTAGCCCCCCGGGCGGCGATTGGCAGGGTAAAATTGCCCAGTCCGCAAAACAGATCCAGTATCCCCTCCCCGGGTTGGGGATCGAGATATGTCAGGGCCAGATCGACCATGGCCTGGTTCACCACCCGGTTGACCTGGGTAAAATCCCCCGGTTCAAAAGTGATCGTCACCCCCGCCGCCGGCAATCTGTAGGTGAGCCGCAAGGGTTCATCGAGGGGCAACAGGGAGGTCGGGCCACCGCTCTGGAGATAGATCGAAAATCCGTAGGCCGCGCCCCACACTCGCAAGCGTTCGCGGTCTGCTGCCGTCAGGGGCAAGAGATGCCGGAACACCAAGATCGTGCCGTTGTCGCCCCGGCTGACCTCCACCTGGGGGATCTGATCGCGGATCGACAGACCGTCGATGACCTCGCGGAGTGTCCCCAGACGCTCCCCGACAGCCGGATGCAGGGTCTCGCAGCGGGATAGATCCGCCAGATACGACGAACGCCGCTCCCGGAAACCCACCAGCAGACGATTTTTTTTCACCACCCATTTGGCCCCCAGCCGGGCCTTTTCGCGGTATCCCCAGACCGGCCCGGTGACGGGTTTAAGCCAGGTTTGGGGTGCCACCTGGCCGATGTGTTGCAATGCGTCCTCCAGCACCTGACGCTTGGCCGCGATTTGGGCCGCAGGTGCCAGGTGTTGCAGCAGGCAACCGCCACAGACGCCAAAATGCGGGCAGCGGGGTTTGACGCGATCCGGAGAAGGGGTGACTACCGCTCGCAAGGCCGCCTCGTCGTGGCGGCGTTGACGACGCTGAATACTCACCCGCACCCGTTCGCCCGGCAGGGCTCCGTCAATGAACAGAACCTTGCCGTCAAGGCGTGCCACCCCCCGGCCATCCTGGGTCAGGGAATCAATAGACACTTCGTGTTCTAAATCAAGAGGTTCTGTCATGTCTGCTCAAATATGCTCAAATATACTCAAACGGTTTTTGGTTCATAGGGGAGTTAATCTGAGCCTATTTTGATTCTGTCTGTAAATAGCTGTAAATACCGAAGGCGGGTAGCTTTTTCCGCGTCGCCATCAACACGATTGACGGCGAGCAAGGACTAGGATGAAACTAGGGAAAGAAACCACATCCTGGAAACCCATGCCGCATCCCCCTCTCCCGCCGAGCCACGCCATTACGTCCACCAGATCCAAAGCCGGTTCGGGAGGGATTGCTCAGGGTAACCCACCCACCGAAAAGGCGGAAAAAAACACCCCACCGGAGATCGAAGAAATTATCGGCAACCTTTCTGATCTCAAGGAAGGTGAAATTCTCCTTCCGGGTTTCGTGATTCGAAAACCGGAAGGACTTTGCGTCGATCTGGTGCTTTTGGAGAAACAGCCAAAGGCGTTTGCGGAATTTGTCGAGCGTACTTTTGCTGCCAACGCCTATTTTCCAAAAAGCGATTTCCGGGTCTTCCAGATGCTCCTGTTCGATCCTGAAAAAACCGCCAAGCTCAGGGCCAACCTGGAAGCAGCCAGACAAATTCCGGCCATCCGCTTTGCCGAGACCGTCGCCCGCTTCCCCGAGGCGCGCAAATCCCTCTATAGGGCTCTGAAAATCACGCCGAGATATACCGAAGCCAGCTACTTTTTTGAACCTCTTGTTCTCGACAAGACCCTCACCTCTGTCGCCGAGGACGGTACCCTGGTTCCGCAAACCCTCAGCGAGCCGGCTCACCTGAACTTTGACGAATTCCTCGCCCATCTCTGGAACAGCGGCGTCCGGTACGGTATCCCCGAAGTCGAAATCCGTACACACATGGCAGAAGAGGCACCGAAAATCGGTTGGGTGACAATCGCCCGGCAACTCGATCCCGTGTCCGGAAAAGACGCTCAAATCCATGAGGAGTTCGACAAACTACACCGCGACAGATCGCCCGCGATTCTGGCCTCTGGCAAAGTGGATCTCAGCTATTTCAAAAACACCTTCCCGCAGGTCGGCAAAGGCATCCGCCTGATTCGCAAGATCCCCCGCGTCATGGGAAGTCCCGGGCGCAATATCGCCGGGTTTCCGCTCGAACCGCCGCAACCCAAAGATATCGATCTCGGCCGGTTGGCCGGTGCTGGGATTCAACTGGAACGCGGGGTGGCGGGCGAATTTCTCGTTTCGGTCATGGCGGGATTTCTCAACATCGACACGAAGACCCATCAGTTCTTCATCACCGAGCGGCTCATCAGCCGCGAGGGTATCAGCGTCAGAACCACGGGAAGCCTCGACATCGAAGCCGAAGAGTTTGAAGAGTACGGCAACGTAGAAAAGGGCTTTTCATTGACGGGACACTCCCTCCACATCAAGGGCAGCGTGTTCGGAACCGTCATTTCCAAAGGCGGAATCTTGAAAATTGGGGGAAACGTCTCGAATGGCGAGGTTCGCAATGCCGGTGGGCTGATTGAAATTGATGGGTTCGCAGCGAACGCCTGTCTCGAATCCAGGAATGGCGAAGTGCGCCTGAAACGGGCGGAAAATACGGTGATCCGTGCTAAAAAAGCCGTTCTCCAGGAAATCCGGAACTGTACGGTCGTCGCGGATACCATCGAAATCATCAGGCTTCAGAATTCCGTGGTAGCCGGAAAATCCGTTTCCGTGGGGAGCGCCGGATTGAAACCGGGATTGTCGGAAAGGGACGAAAATGTTTTTGTCCTCGAAATCCCCGATCTTGCGGAACTTGCGAAAAACCTCGAAGGGGAGGCTCTGGCCATTGCCGAAGTGGAACGGTTCCTCACACTGAAAAGGGCAGATGTCGAAAAAAAGCGCATTCGCTATGATGCACTCACGGAGATTCCTTCGGTCAAGGGCTATCTTGAAAATTCCAGGAAAGTGAAGGCGCTCCAGGAGAAAGGCAGGACACTCACCCCCGAACAGCTCAAAGCCTTTGCCTATCAGCGGAGCAAGATCACGGCCGAACTCACGGAAATGGCCGAAATCTCGAAGGCACTGAAAACCCTTGCTGCCGAGATCGGCCCCCTGGAAAAGACCCTCGAAGAGCGGAAGACAAAGAAGGCAGACTACGAAGCAAAAGTGGACGAGCTTTCGGAAGGGGTATCAATCAGGATCCAATCGGTCACCGGCGAAACGGTGGTCAGGAAACGGAAGATTGCATCGAAGACCGTATGGCTCCGGGATATTCCCGATATTGCCGAACTTCGCAAGGAACTTGATTCCCTGGGCAGTGGGCACGACCGCGTATTCCATGCGAGTTCCGGCAGCGTCAATTGGAAATTCGAACCTCCTAAATGATCCGCACGGCTTTACGCGGGTGACCAAAAAACCATTAAGTTGCCCAGGTATCCCTTGGCCGACGGTTAGCGTGCGCGGAGTTTTGCGATGAAGAGGTTCGAGGATTGGATAAGCGCTTCTTCACCGGTGCTCCCCCCGTGTCACGCCATTGCGTTCCATGGTCTCTCGTAGTGCCTCGTGGTTTGTCGGCACCCTGAAAATGGCCGCCACTTCGTCTGGGTTCGACAGCGGTTTCGTAGCCTGCGTTTTGTGTGCGCCTCGGCTTGTTCCCATACTCTCGCTGTTGGGTCAATGGAACCGTATGAGTCGGGATAAAACCGGTCTCGACTTTGCGCACCAAAGTCTGGCGGAGCATGTTTTCAATCCCGGAGAGTAGATCAATTTCATCGGCACTGACCAATGAAATTCCCTCGCCTTCGGAACCGGCACGACCCGTGCGTCCGATCCGGTGAATGTAGTCCTCTGGAACATTGGGTAGCTCAAAATTGACGACATGCGGCAATTCGATAATGTCGAGACCACGGGCGGCGATATCGGTGGCCACCATGACCTGGATCTTGTTGGCTTTGAAGTCCGCCAGGGTGCGAGTACGCGCCGCCTGGCTCTTGTTGCCGTGAATCGCCGCCGTGCTGATGCCATCGTCCTCGAGCTTCTGAGCCAGACGATTCGCGCCATGTTTGGTGCGTGTGAAGACCAGCACCTGTTCCCAACCATGGTTGCGAACCAGGTGGCTGAGCAGGGCCGACTTCCGGCTCTTGTCAACCTCGTAGACCGACTGCCGCACGCTGGGAGCGGCGGTGTCGCGCGGGCTGACCTCAATCAGTACCGGACGGTTGAGCAGACCCTCAGTCAGCTGACGTATCTCGCTGGAAAAAGTCGCCGAGAAGAGCAGATTCTGCCGCGCTTTGGGCAGTAGATCGATGATCCTGCGAATATCGCGAATAAAACCCATGTCAAGCATCCGGTCTGCCTCATCCAGCACCAGAATCTCCACTTGGGAGAACCTCACGGCATTTTGGTTGTAGAGATCCAGCAAACGTCCCGGCGTGGCTACCAGTACGTCAACCCCACCGCGCAGTTTCATCATCTGTGGATTGATATTCACCCCACCGAAGACGACACTCGACTTTAACGAAAGGTGCTTGCCATAGGTGGCAACGCTGTCGGCAACCTGTGCCGCCAGCTCGCGGGTCGGTGTCAGCACCAGGGCGCGGATATGGTTCGATCTGACCCTGGAGCCGCTGGCGAGGCGTTGCAGCAGCGGCAGGGTAAAACCGGCGGTCTTGCCTGTTCCGGTCTGTGCCGCAGCCATGACATCCCTGCCGGAGAGAATGGCGGGAATGGCCTCGACTTGAATCTGAAAGGGGATGGTATAACCCTTTTCATCAATGGCACGAAGAAGTGGCTCGGAGAGTCCGAGAGAAAGGAATGACATAGGGCGGTTGCTCGATTGGCAGTGGAGGGTCGCGATCAAGATAGGGTTATGATCGCAAAATGGGAACATGCGGTCGCATGTGGGAAACATGGCATCATTCTACAGGGAAATCGGCAGGACAGCGAGAAACCCTGTCGTCACGTTACAATGGCGCGACAAGATAAAAATCCACCCGACAAAATACTTCGAGGCCTTCGATGTCACCTGTTGCCGACAAACTTGCAGAAATTCTCAGTCAGATCCGCCACCCCGGCGATTTTTATACCGCCGGCCGGTGGGAGATGCTCGCGCCGCGTCTGGAGGTTGAGGGTGTGGGGCCGGTGGCCTTGCCCCTGTTGCCGATCCAGGCGGAACAGCTCATCGCTGTCGCCCTGCAGGCACCCTATGGACGGGGCGAGGAAACCCTGGTGAACACCGAGGTACGCCGCACCTGGCAGATTGATGCCGGGCGGGTTCGCATCCAGGGGCAAGGGTGGGCGCGCAGTCTGGAGGGTGTTCTGGCCCAGGTGGTCGCGGGCTTGGGGGTGACCGGCCAAGTGTCGGCCGAGCTTTACAAGCTCCTGGTGTATGACACAGGCAGTTTTTTTGTGAGTCACCGGGATACGGAAAAGGCTCCGGGCATGTTTGCCACCCTGGTGCTGGCCCTGCCATCGGATCATGTCGGTGGTGAGCTGCTGGTGCGCCACGGCGAACGAGAAGTGCGGCTGAGCCTCTGTAGCGACGAACCGGCCGAGCTGGCCTACGCCGCCTTTTACGCGGATTGCCGGCATCAGGTATTGCCAGTCACCGCCGGGTATCGGCTGGTTCTCATCTACAACCTGATCCGCCAGGGTTCTGATCCGCTTCCCGGCATCCCGGAATATGTGACCGAGCGGGTTCGGCTCACGGAATTACTGCGGCATTGGGATGCCTCGGGGGAGGCTCCGGACAAACTGGTCTATCCGTTGGAGCATGCCTATACCCCGGCGGCGCTCGCCTTCGCCGACCTCAAGGGCGAGGATGCCGCAGCGGCCCCGGTGTTGACGGAGGCGGCCGCCGCTGCCGATTGTGAACTGTACTTGGCGCTGTTGGCCGTAGAGGAGAGCGGCGGTGCCGAATATACTGGTGAAGGCCATTGGAGCGACCCGGATCTGGAGGCTGGGGAGGTCTATGAACACAGCGCCACGCTCTCGGCGTGGCAGCGACCGGATGGCACTCAGCCGGATTTGGGCTCTCTGCCGTTTGATGAGGATCATGAAGTGTCGCCACCGGGTGCCCTGGAGGGGGTCGATTACGAGGAAGAGTTCCAGGAAGCCACGGGCAACGAGGGTGCCTCTTTCGAGCGCAGCTACCATCACGCGGCCCTGGTGCTGTGGCCACGAACCCGCCGTCTTGCAGTGTTCAACCAGGCCGGTTTGACGATGACACTGCCCCATCTAAAGGATCTGGCCCAGCGCTGGGAGGCCAGTGGCCGTGACAGCGGTTCGCCAGTCTGGCAGGAGGCCCACACCCTGACGGGTCTGATGCTCGACACCTGGCCCCAGGGCCACGGTTCGTTTGCCACTCAGGCGATGGAAATGCTCGCGACCCTGGTGAGGTTGGGGGATGTTGACCGGATCACGGCCCTTCTGGCCGGCCCCTGTGCCGGAGGGGCACTGGAGACGACTGGCCTGGACGCCCTGCACCAAGTCTTCCGCCTGCTGCCACCGGCAGGGTCGGCAGAATTATTGCGGACTCTTGTTGAAGGCAATGCGGCACGCAAGCCCGGAGTCTGCGCCGCGCTGTTGGCCAGACTGTCGGCCGATAGCGGTTCACGGGGTTCGCCTGGGCTCACCGCCAGCCTGGATTTGCGCCCGGCCGCGCTTGCCCTGTCCACAAATCTCCAGCCCAATTCCTCTCTCAGACCCTGGGAACGACCCATGGTCATGGAATCATCGTTTGTAATAGATTGGCTCAGTGCCCTGGGACGTAGCGGTGCCGATGACCTGGCGCGGGACGCGCTGGAGCTGATGCTGACCCAGCCCCAGTCCTTTGACAAGGATGCGGTGCTGCTGCCAGCCGCCCTGGATCTAGCCGGACAAGCGGAAGCGCGACAGTGGGAGGTCGTGCAAACACTGGTGACGACCTGTCTGGATCACTTGCGGCGGCGCATCGCCGAACCGCTGGCTGCACCCAGCGACTGGACACGCAAGGCCGCTATGTCCTGCCACTGTCCCTATTGCACCGATCTGGAACGTTTCCTACAGGCTTCCAACCGGCGGGAATGGATCCTCAAGTCGAACGAAATTCACCGCAAGCATGTTGAACAGATCATTCACGAGGCTCGCTGTGACTTGGATCTAACGACCCACCGGAATAGCCGCCCTTACAGTCTGGTATGCGTCAAGAATCAGGCCAGTTACGAACGCCGTGCGGTACAACGTCGGCAGGATCTGGAGCGGTGTGCGGCTTTGGAAACAGCGATCCGTGAAGCATAGCCGGCAAGGTAATCTCGAACTGCGTGTGTTCGTGGGACGACGACACCTGGATCGACCCCCCGTGGGCTTCGACGATGGACTTTACAATCGCCAGCCCCAACCCGGCCCCTTCGCTGCTCTGCCGGCGGGAGGGATCGGCCCGGTAGAAGCGATCAAACAGGCGCGGCAGATGCTCGGGTGGAATGTCCGCGCCCGGATTTTCAATCACCAACCGGGTCAGGGGGGCGGTTCCGGGGCGGTCGATGCGCATCTCGATGGTGCCGCCACGCGGGGTATGGCGAATGGCGTTCGAGAGCAGATTACCCAGCGCGCGGCGGAGCATCAGTGGATCGCCTGGCGCAAGGCCTTCGCCGGACAGCCTCAGACCAATGCCCTGGCTATCGGCCAGGGCCTCGTAAAACTCGAACAACTGTCGTACCTGAACGGCCAGATCGACGGACTCCCAGCGCGGGACGAGCAAGCCATAATCGGCCTTGGCGAGAAACAGCATGTCCGAGATCGTGCGGGCCAGCCGCTCGTACTCTTCCAGGTTTGAATAGAGTGTTTCCCGGTAGTTATCGGCGGATCTTGGTCTGGAGAGAACCACTTGAGTCTGGGTCATGAGGTTGTTGATGGGCGTTCGCAACTCATGGGCCAAATCGGATGAAAACTCGACCAGGCGCCGGAACGAGCCTTCCAGACGGCTCAGCATATCGTTGAAAGCCAAGGCCATTTCGCGTAGTTCTACCGGAATGGTGTCGACTGGCAGGCGGTCATCGAGACGGCTGGCCGAGATGCCACGCGCCACCTTTGCGACCTGGTGAACCGGTTCCAGACCCCGGCGGGCGGCGATCCAGCCCAGCACCGCCGTGAGCCCGATCCCCAGGGCGATGGCCCCCCATAGACTCTTACCCAGCGCCGCCATAAAAACGCGGTGATGTTTGATATCAACCGCAATGGCGACCGTCACGGACGGCTGTCCGGCGATCCCCGTGGCAGCGGACGCCACGAGGCCTCGGAAGTTTCGTCCATTTTGTTCCCAATATCGAAGCGTGGTGGCGCGCACCGGCGGGTCTGGCGAGAAATCAACCCACAGTGCTGGCGGGAAGCTCGCACCGGGGGAGACGAATAGACCGCGCTGATCCGGCCCGATGACGGCCACCACGAGGTCATGATGTCCGACCAGTGCGTCGGTCAGGGGTTGGCCGACGGTTTCCAGCCCGGCTTCGCTGGTGATCTTGGCTAAAGCATGGCGAACCAACTCCAGCTTGCCGCTGACTTCGGCAAAATCTTCCTCCTCAAAATGCGACTCTAGCAGGACATGGGTGAGGTGGCCCACGGCGAGCAGGACGAGTGTCGATGCGGTCGCGAAGAATAGCGTCAAACGCCGGGTGATTGAACGGGGGCGTCTCAATCTAGCACGGCTCGGGAATTTCGAGGACATAGCCCATACCCCTGACGGTGCGGATGAGCTTGGGCTGAAAATTGTCGTCGATCTTGGCCCGCAACCGGCGTATAGCCACATCGACGACATTGGTGTCGCTGTCAAAATTCATATCCCAAACCTGGGAAGCGATCAGCGAACGCGGCAGCACCTCGCCCTGGCGGCGCAATAGCAATTCGAGCAACGCGAATTCCTTGGCCGTCAGGTCGATGCGTTGCCCGGCGCGAGTGGCGCGGCGGCGTGGCATATCCAATTCCAGATCGGCGGCCTTGATCCATTCTGGCTCCTGGGTCACAACCCCGCGGCGCAGCAAGGTGCGCACCCGCGCCAGCAATTCCGAAAAGGCAAAGGGTTTCACGAGATAGTCGTCAGCGCCCAGTTCCAATCCCTTGACCCGATCCTCAACCTGATCGCGGGCACTGAGAAATAACACCGGCATCGACCGGCCGGCCCGCCGGATTTCCCTCAGCACCTGCCAGCCATCGAGGGCGGGCAGCATCACGTCGAGGACGACGAGATCGTAGGATTCGGTGCGAGCCTGGTGCAGGCCATCGGTGCCACTGCACACCCAATCCACCACAAACCCCGCCTCGGTCAGTCCCTGTTTGAGGTAATCACCGGTTTTTGGTTCGTCTTCGACAATCAGTATCTTCACGGTTTTTTCAAAACAAACGGCAAAGATTACAAACTTGTCATCTTCCCGTCATCTTCCTGTAGGGTATCGCCAGCCAAACTGACAGCATTCCCCAGCGCCGTTGGCGACGAATGGGGGGTTCAATCCCTGTCAACCTACCTTGAGGTACCTCTACATGAAAACCAAATTTTTTGCGGGCACCCTGTTGGCAACATCGCTGGTCATGGCAACCGGTTGCGCCTCGGTGGTTCATCAAGCCGCCATGCGGGGCCAGATTCTCGATGTCACCGACGGAGAAACCTATCTCTGCATCGGTAGCCACGACGGTGCCCAAGTCGGCCAGGAACTAACGGTACAGAGGTTCACTAGAATATCTGGGGTAAAAGGCTCCTGGAACTTTAGAAAAGACGCCACGGGTATCGTCAAAATCACCGAGATTGTCGACGAACATTTTGCCAAGGCCAAGATATTGACAGGCAAGGTGGGTGTTAACGATATCGTGGAATTGGAGAAGCATTAGAACCGGCGGATTGCGGGTAGCCTGAACATGCGCCAAATTCACTGGCTGATCACTGGACTCCTGTTTCTGACGGGCCTGCCCCTGGGTGCCCAGACCCTGGCCGAGGTGTTCGAGCAGGCCTGGGCGAACCATCCTCAGGCGGGTGCGCTGAGTGCCCGGGCGAACGAGGCCCAGGCCGCCGCCGAGACTACCAGGGGATTGACGCCGGGGCCGGGATCGGTGAGCGCCAGCCAGCTTGATGATCGCTTCAATAGCCATCGGGGCCGCCAGGAGTGGGAAGCCGAGTGGTCGATACCCTTATGGCTGCCCGGTCAGCGATCCGCCCGTGAATCCCAGGCGGAAGGCCAAGGTACCGCTGTGGCCGCCCGGCGCACAGCATTACGTCTGGAGGTCGCGGGTGAACTCCGCGAGGCCTGGTGGAATCTGGCGGCGGCGCGTGATGGCCACCGCCTGGCACCGCGCCGCGTCGAATCCGCTCGCGCCCTGGAGGACGACATCCAGCGGCGTTACCGGGCGGGCGAGCTGGCGCGCACCGATGCCAACCTGGCACAAACCGAACGTTTGACAGCGCAAACCGAGGCCAGCGAGTCAGAAGGGGCTCTGCTGAAGGCGGAGCAGGCCTATCAGGCGCTGACCGGCACCGTCGCGCCCGGCACCCTTGGCGAGGAACATCTGGATCCGGTATTGGCCCATCATCCCCCGGCATTGGCCGCCGATCATCCCCGCCTGGCCGCCGCCCTGGCGGCTTCGCGCCTCGCCCACGCCACGCTCAGGGTTGCGGAGGTCACTCGCCGCGACGCACCAGAATTGGCGCTGCGTCTGGTGCGTGACCGGGCAAACCGGGATGAATCCTTCGATACGGCCGTGGGGATCAAGCTGACCCTGCCTTTTTCCTCGGGATCGAAGGTGCGTCAGGAGACCGCGGGCGCACAGGCGGAGGCCGCGCAGGCCGATGCCGAGCTGGCGACGATACGGCGCCAGCTTGAACTGGCCCTGACCCGAGCCCAACGCGACTGGGTGCTAACAGGTCAACAACAGGATCTGGCCCGACAGCGGCGCGAATTGACCGCCGATAGCCTGGCCCTGACCGGAAAATCCTTCGCCCTCGGCGAGGCGGATTTGGCTACGCTGTTGCGTTCCCGTGCCGCTGCTCTGGAAGCCGGAACCCTCTTCGATCGCCAACAGGTGGCCCGGGCCGCTGCGGGTTCGCGATTTCTGCAAAGCCTGGGACGTCTGCCATGAAACCACTCATTCTGTTGATTTTGTTGATTCTGTTGGGTAGTGCCCTGTTCTCGCCTGGCTCGCCCCTGTTGGCTCACGAGGGCGAGGATCATGACGCGCCGCCGCCCGCTGCGACAATTCATCTGGCACCCAGGATCACTGCGGTCACCGAGGAATTCGAGCTGGTCGGGGTCTGGATGGGGTCGCGTTTTCTGCTCACCCTCGACCGCTACGACACCAATCAGCCCGTGGCCAAGGCCCGGTTGGACGTGGAAGGCGCGGGACTCCAGGGCACGGCGGGCGAGATCGCCGAGGGTCTCTATGCCCTGCCGAACCCAAGGCCCTGGCCCGCCGGCAAACAGGCGCTGACCTTTACCCTGGCTGCCGGTGACAGTAGCGATCTGTTGTCGGCCAGCCTGGATCTGCCGCCAGACGCAAAGACGCCGGCCACCGCCGGCGGCGCTGTAGACGAGGTGGCGTCGCCCCAGCGACTGCCCGATGGCAGTCTGTTCGTGCCCAAGGTCGTACAGCGGCAATGGGCGCTCCGCACCCAGGTGGCCGAAATGGCCGAGTTGGCGGTCACCGTGGCGTTGAATGGCAAGATTGTCCCCGATCCCAACGCCGGGGGCCTGGTTCAGGCGGCCCAGGCCGGTCGCGTCATGCCTGATCCTCAAGGGTTGCCGATGTTGGGCCGTCGCGTCGAAAAAGGGCAACGGCTGGCCTGGATTCACCCCACCGTCGGCGCCATCGAGCGTGGCAACCAGCAGGCGCAGTTGGCGGAACTGGAGGCCCAGCTTGCCATCGCCGGGCGCAAGGTTAAACGACTGCGGCAACTAGAAGGTGCCGTGCCCCGCAAGGAGATCGAGGCGGCGGGTCTGGAGCAATCGGCGCTTGTAAAACGCCGCGCCGCCGTGGCCGCCAGTCTCAACACGGCTGAGGTTCTGACTGCCCCGGTTTCGGGCGTGGTCAGCGCCGTCCATGTGGTCGCCGGTCAGATCGTGGACGCCCGGGAGACGCTGTTCGAGATTGTTGATCCTGCGCATCTCTTCGTCGAGGCCCTGACCCACGATCCGGCGCTGGTGACGGGTCTTGCCGATGCCAGTGGCCAAGTGGACGGTAGCGACAACGCGCTGGCCCTCCAATGGGTCGGCAGCGGCCGGCAGTTGCGGGAGCAGGCGTTACCGCTGCTGTTTCGGATCACCACGCCCCAACCTGCGGTGGTCGTGGGCCAGCCGGTGCAGGTCTTCGCCAAGACCCCGCGCTCATTTCGTGGCGTAGCCCTGCCGGCCGCCGCCGTCGTAAAAAACAGTAGCGGCGAGACCCTGGTTTGGGGTCATGCCGCACCCGAGCGTTTTGTGGCGTATCCAGTCCGTTTTCAAGCCCTGGATGCCGCTACTCTGGCGGTGACGAGTGGCATCATGGCGGGCCAGCGCGTGGTGGTGGATGGTGCTGGGTGGCTGGCCCAGGTGCGCTGAGGAGTCAACATGTTCGACCGCCTGATTCACACCAGTCTTCGACAACGCCTGATCGTTCTCGGGGTTTCGCTCCTGCTGCTGATGGTTGGCGTCATCAGGGTGCGGCAGATGCCGGTCGATGTCTTTCCGGATCTCAACAAGCCCACCGTGACCCTCATGACCGAGGCGGGTGGCATGGCACCCGAGGAGGTGGAGCAGCTCGTCACCCTGCCCATCGAGTCCAGCCTGAACGGGATGCCCGGCGTGACCCGAGTGCGCTCGGTGTCTGGAATTGGTCTGTCGATTGTTTATGCCGAATTCGAGTGGGGATCGGATATCTACCGCAACCGCCAGCAGGTCGGCGAACGCCTGAATCTGGTTCGTGAGCAGCTGCCCGCCGGGGTCGTACCGCAGTTGGGGCCGATTGCGTCGATCATGGGCGAGATCCTGCTCATCGCCCTGCCCGCCGATCCGGCCCAGGTCAGCCCCATGCGGGTGCGCGAGTTCGCCGATGGCGTGATGCGGCCACGGCTGTTGACCATCCCCGGCGTGGCTCAGGTGATCTCGATGGGCGGCGAGGTTCGTCAATACCAGGTCGAGCTGAACCTCGCGCGGGGGTTGGCGCTGGGGGTTGATCGTGGCGCGCTGGAAGCGGCCCTCAAGGATTTTGGTGCCAATCAAAGCGGCGGCTTTCTCGAATCCCGGGGACGCGAGTATCTGATCCGGGGGATCGGCCGCACCAGCCGGCTGGAGGATTTACAAAATCTCGTGGTGGCGGTCAAAAACGGTCAGCCCATCCTGTTAAAACAGGTCGCGGAGGTACGAATTGGGGCGGCGGTCAAGCGTGGCGACGGGAGTTACCAGGGCAAACCGGCGGTAATCCTATCCGTGCAAAAACAACCCAGCGCCGATAGCGTGGCCCTGACCCAAGCGCTGGAAACCGCCATCGGCGAACTGGCGAAACACCGCCCTCCCGGGGTCGAGGCACCGCGATTCCTGTTCAAGCAGGCCGATTTCATCGAGCATTCGGTCGCCAACGTGGCAGAGGCGCTGCGCGATGGGGCGATCCTGGTGGCCATTGTCTTGTTTCTATTTTTGCTCAATGTCCGCACCACCCTGATCTCGCTCACGGCGATTCCAGTCTCGCTCCTGGCCACGGCACTGGTGTTTTACACCCTGGGTCTGTCTATCAACACCATGACCCTGGGAGGATTGGCGATTGCCATTGGCGAACTGGTCGATGATGCCGTGGTCGGGGTCGAAAACGTCCTGCGGCGACTCCGCCTCAACCAGGCTCTGGCGAACCCCCGTCCGGCCATCGAGGTGATCGCACAAGCGACGCTGGAAGTACGCTCGGCGATCCTGTATGCCACGCTCATCATCGTGTGGGTATTCGTGCCGCTGTTTGCCCTTCCAGGCATCGAGGGACGGCTGTTCACGCCGTTGGGCGTGGCCTATATCGTCTCGATCCTTGCCAGCATGATCGTCTCGGTCACGCTCACGCCAGTTCTGGCCTACTACCTATTGCCGTGCCTGGCTGCTGTGAGCCACGGCGACGGCTGGCTGGTGCGGGGTCTCAAGACCTGGGATTCCCGGCTGTTGCAAGGGTCGTTCCGTCATGGCCGCGTTCTGCTGGCGGCGGCCTTGCTGGCAGTGATCGCGGCGGCCGCAGCAATTCCCTTTTTTCCTCGCACCTTCCTGCCACCCTTCAACGAGGGTTCGCTAACCATCAATGTGCTACTCAATCCCGGTGCCTCGCTCGCCGAGTCCAACCGCATCGGGGTACTGGCGGAGCAAAAGACCGCCGAGGTGCCCGAGGTCATACAGGTCGGGCGGCGCACCGGCCGCGCCGAACAGGACGACCACGCCGAGGGGGTTCACTACACCGAGATGGAGGTCGATCTCCGGCCCTCGGCGCGGAGCCGTGAGGCGGTCATCAGCGATATTCGCTCGCGTTTGGCAATCCTGCCTGCGGTTATCAACGTCGGTCAACCCATCTCTCACCGTCTGGATCACCTGCTTTCCGGGGTGCGCGCCCAGATTGCCCTCAAGATTTACGGCGACGACCTAGACACCCTGCGGGGGTTGGCCGCTGGGCTACGCGACCATCTGGCACGCATTCCCGGCGTTGCCGATCTGCAAATCGAAAAACAGGTGTTGATTCCCGAGGTCAAGATTCGCCTGGACTACGCCCGGGCGGCGCGTTACGGCGTGGCACCGAATCGTCTGCTCCGCGAGGTGGCGCAAAGTCTCGAAGGCGAGCGCATCACCCAGGTTGTCGAGGGCAATCGCCGTTTCGATCTGGTGATTCGCCTGCCCGAGGCGGCGCGAGGGATTCAGGCACTCTCAACCCTGCCGGTCGAGACCCCCAGCGGCCCGGTGACCCTGGCCCAGATCGCCACGGTGGAAGAAAGCGACGGCCCCAATCAGATCAGCCGCGAAAATTCGCGCCGGCGCATCGTGTTGTCGGCCAATGCCGCAGGCCGCGATCTGTCCGGGGTGATTGCCGATATCCGCCAGGTTCTCGCCGCCGAGCCGCTCCCGGAAGGCTATTTTTCCGCGCTCGAAGGCCAGTTTCAGGCCCAGGAGCAGGCCGTGCGGCTCATCGCGGTTCTCGCCACCCTATCCCTGGCCATGATCTTTCTGGTGCTTTACAGCCGCTACCGTTCGGCGGCCTTGACCCTCATCATCATGGGCAACATCCCGCTGGCCCTAGTGGGTAGCGTAGTGGCCCTGTGGCTGTCCGGTCAGCCGCTCTCGGTGGCGGCCCTGGTGGGTTTTATTACCCTGACGGGCATTGCCACCCGCAACGGCATTCTCAAGATCAGCCATTACATCAATCTCTGCGCCTTCGAGGGCGAGACCTTTGGCCCGGCGATGGTGATTCGCGGATCCCTGGAGCGCCTGACGCCGGTGCTGATGACCGCCCTGGTGGCCGCCTTCGCCCTGACGCCGCTGTTGTTGTCGGCCAGCGCTCCCGGCAAGGAAGTGCTGCACCCGGTGGCGGTGGTAATCTTCGGCGGTCTGGTGAGTTCCACCCTGCTCGACACCCTGCTGACCCCCGTCATGTTCCTGCGCTGGGGAAAAAAATCACTGGAGCGCCTGCTGCAAACCCAGGGCGAAGAAAGTTTTTGACGTAAAATTTTGTTGTGAAGTTAAAACCGAGGAATTTGATATGAAAAACATCCCCTTAATCGCCGCGCTACTGGCCGGTCTGACCCTGAGCGCCCCTTTCCCTTTGGCCATGGCCCACGATGACGCCACTCTGGACGCCCAGACAGCGCCTCACGGCGGCCAACTGCGCATGGCGGGGCCATACCATTTTGAACTAGTGGTCGCCAAGGACAATCCAGAGGCTAAGGATCACCCGGTCGCGGTCTATGTCACGGATCACGCCGGCACCCAGATCCCGACTGCGGGCGCCAGCGGCACCGCCACCTTGCTGGTGGGTCAACAAAAGACCCGCGTCACCCTAACGCCCAACGGCGGCAATGCTCTGAAGGGCATGGGCCATTACGCCTCCTCACCCGGCCTGAAGGCCATCGTTTCGATCACACTGGCGGGTAAAACGACTGAGCAGGCCCGTTTCACGCCGATGCAGATCGAACCACCCCATGCGGGTCACTAACGGGCCAGACTTTTCCCATACACCCACTTCAAGGAAGCACCTCATGAGTACCCCAACTGGCCACGATGGCAGCGATTCAGAGCATCATCGCCCGTTAGGCTCTAGGCAACAGTTATCAAACGACGGGCACAACTCGGCTATCCTCCTTGTTTTCCCATGCGCGTGAGAGTAGCCCAGGATGAACAAGGAGGGCAGGAATCAGCGGTGTGGGGGCATCAGTCTCAGTGGCTCGGAACAGGCGGTAAGCATTCTGGCTGTTCCGATGTGGCTAACAGCAAGCAACCTTGCCGCCGCAGCAACCCCCAGCCTGGGAAACGGTCAGGGCTGGGTTTTTCGCCGTCAACCATCCCACGATCTTGTCACGGCTCGGTACGCCGCCTGCGTGGACTACCTGGCCATCGATCACCACGCCGGGCGTGGATAGAACGCCGTAGCCCATGATGACCTGAAGATCCTCGACCTTGTCGAGCGTAATCGCCACGCCCTGCTCCGTGGCCACCTCCTGGATCAACTTCAGGGTCGTCTTGCAGTTGGCACAGCCGGTGCCCAGTACCTTGATGTCTTTCATCGCATTAACCTCTCGATGGTTGGATTTCACAAAACAGCATTAAATACATAGCCTACCAGCAGGATGCCGATGGCTACAACGCCCACGAAGATGGCAATCAACCGGGGTTTTAATACCTTGCGGAGAATAATCATCTCGGGTGCCGAGAGGCCGATGACGCTCATCATGAAGGCCAAGACCGTGCCCAAGGCCGCACCCTTGCCGATTAGCGCCTCGACCACTGGGAGGATGCCCGCCGCGTTGGCATACATCGGCACACCGAGGACTACTGCCGCCGGTACCGACCACCAAGGCGCATCCCGGCCCATGATCGATGCCATGAAATCTTCCGGCACATAACCGTGAATGGCAGCTCCCAGGCCAATTCCGGCCAGGAGGTAGGGCCACACCTGGCCGACAATCTCACCCACATGGCGCAGGCCACTGTCGATACGTTCGAACCAGGGCATCCCCCCATCCGATACCGCGACTGATTTCCGGGTGTTTTGCATGACCCGCACCCAATCCTCCAGGTCGCTTTCCATGCCCAATTTGCCGATCACCAGGCCGGCACCGATGGCCACGGTCAGTCCCAGCCCCAGGTAGAGCGTGGCGACCTGCCAGCCGAACAGGCCAAACAGCAGTGCCAAGGCCACTTCGTTCACCATGGGCGCGGAAATCAGGAAGGAGAAGGTCACCCCCAGCGGCACACCGGCTTGCAGAAAGCCGATGAAGAGCGGCACCGCCGAGCAGGAACAAAAGGGCGTGACAATACCTAGCGTTGCTGCCATGACGTTGCCGAGTCCCAACCGACGTCCGGCGAGCAGGGCGCGGGTACGTTCTGGCGAGACAAAGGTGTGGACGACGCCCATGACGAAGACCACACCGACGAGCAGCAACAATACCTTGGGCGTGTCATAAAAAAAGAATTGCAGCGCCCCGCCCAGACGGCTGGCGCGATCCACTGGCAGCGCCGCCACCAACGCCTCGGAAAGAGGTGCCAGAGTTTGATAGAAGGCGTACCAGATTCCCGCCGCCAACGGCAGGAATAGGAAGGGCTGTTGGGCGAGCCAGCGTGTCGAACGGGGAACCAGGCTAAGCAATGACATAGCGGAAATCCTTATCAAACTCTTCTACCAGTCTCGTACCACTCTCTGCTTCCGTTGACCACCCGCACCACCAGCAGCATCACCGGCACTTCAATCAGCACACCCACCACAGTGGCCAGCGCCGCGCCGGATTCAAACCCGAACAGCGAAATCGCCGTGGCTACCGCCAGCTCAAAAAAATTGGAAGCGCCAATCAGAGCCGAGGGGCCAGCTACGCTGTGCGCTACCCCAAGTCGCCGGTTGAGCCAATAGGCCAGCCCCGAGTTGAAAAAGACCTGTATCAGGATGGGCACGGCGAGCAGAGCAATCACCAGCGGCTGGTCGAGAATTGCCCGGCCCTGGAAGGCGAAGAGCAGCACCAGGGTAAGCAATAGCGCGGACAGCGACCAGGGATGAAGGCGAGCCATCACCTGCTCGAAGACTGCCGGGCCGCTTCTCAACAGCCAGATTCGCGCAGCCTGGGCGAGGCCGACCGGAATGAGAATGTAGAGGATAACGGATAGGAACAGGGTGTCCCAGGGCACGGCAATACTGGAGATACCGAGCAGCAGCCCGACAATGGGAGCAAAGGCGAAGATCATGAGGGTGTCGTTGAGCGCCACCTGGGTCAGGGTGAAGAGCGGATCGCCCCGGGTGAGATGGCTCCAGACAAAGACCATCGCGGTGCAGGGCGCGGCAGCCAGCAGGATCAACCCAGCCACATAGCTGTCGATCTGTCCCGCTGGCAACCACGCGGCAAAAAACTGGCGGATGAAGAGCCAGGCCAGCAGGGCCATCGAAAAGGGCTTCACCGCCCAGTTCACGAACAGGGTGACGCCGATACCGCGAGCGTGGCGGCGCACCTCGTGGAGCGCCCCAAAGTCAATCTTCATCAGCATCGGGACGATCATCACCCAGATCAGCAGTCCCACCGGGAGGTTGACCCGTGCGACTTCCATCCTTCCCAATGCCTGAATCGGCGCGGGCAGAAACTGGCCCAGTGCAATACCAACCCCGATACATAAAAATACCCAGAGGGTGAGCCAGCGCTCGAAAAAGCCCAGTTCCGCCCCAGAGGCGGCCTTGGCGGTGATTTCACATTGAGCGGTCATTTTCATACCCCCAAGGCGGTACGCACCGCCGGAATTAAGCGGGCGCGAATGTCGTCGCGCACCGCCAAGAAAGACTCCAGCGGCTCGCCGTGGGGGTCGTGAAAGGGCAGATGAATGCTGGGCACCGGGCGTGGGAAAATCGGACAAGCCTCGCGGGCGTTGTCGCACACCGTCACCACCAGGTCGATGGGTTGATCCAGAAAGACATCCACATCCTTGGGGATCAGTCCCTCGGTGGGTATCCCAGCTTGGCTCAAGGCCGCAATCGCCCCATCCGCCACTTGGAGCTGGGGCCGAGTGCCAGCGGAAACAGCGCGGACAAGACCAGCCAGGTCATGGTTGATAAGCGCTTCGCCCATCTGGGATCGGCAGGAGTTTCCGGTACAGAGAATCAGAACCGTTTTTAGTGCTGTCATGGTCTTGCCCTTTTGTGTTATTCGCCCTTGTCGCGTAGCTGACAGATCGTCAAGTCCCCTCGATGAAATTAGCCGCCGCCGTCTTAGGCAGACAGGTTTTTCCCTGGCAACAGTTGCTGATGAGAAAGGCGATCAGGTCGTCCATCACGCCGAAATTAGCGGAATAACGGATGAATCGACTGGCTTTTTGGCCCTGGATCAGGCCAATGCGGCTCAGGTGGGCCAAATGAAAAGAGAGGGTAGCGGGTGCCAGTCCCAGTTTTTCGCCAATGATGCTGGCGTTCAGCCCCTCTGAACCCGCTTTCACCAACAGGCGAAAGATGGCTAGGCGGGATTCGTGACCCAGTGCTGCAAGCAGTTCCGAGGCGTTTAACATTTCCATCTTTTAAGTATTATGGAAATATAAAGCCACGTCAACCCGGCTCTTGATTGACCCACATGAGTGATCCGATTTTGCTTCCATTTTGCCAAATCAGCCCGGATTCTTCCAAGATGTCGTTTGGCATGAGGAGCACGCTGGCGGTCACACCCCTTAACAGGGCAAACGATCTCCTGTGGGTTGAAGTGTGGGCCTGTATTATAGAGCAGGCGTCTCCTTGAGAAGTTATGTGAAGCGCATCTGGAAGCGGCACTCAGTCAGTGCATCGAGGGTTGA
>JBAXSA010000003.1:0-28705 GCA_037130945.1 Pseudomonadota bacterium
TGCAGCAATTGTAGTTGCGCTTGCGGAAAGTTTCTTATATGAATTTGGTGAATCTTGAGTTTGGGTATTGTTATAGTCTAAGGCTGATGAGTTTGGCATGGCCATTCTGGCCGCATGTTGCGGTGGCACGGCGATGGCGTCTCGCGATCCGGCACCTGCGGAAAAAGCGATTACGAGTACCCAATCGGGTATCCGCGGGCTTGTGATTGGTATCGATAAATACCCGAAGGTGTCAAATGGCGACCTGGATGGTGCTGCCAATGACGCCTGGGATCTGGCCTCGGCGTTACGGCAGGCGGGTGCCAAGGAGGTTCGTCTGTTGATGGATCGAGATGCCACCCGCCAGGCCGTACTCGAAGGTTGGCGCGAGCTGATAAAAAGCGGCCAACCGGACGATCTGCTGGTTTTTAGCTTTGCCGGTCACGGCAGTCAGGAACCTGAGCGCGTGAAGGGATCGGAAGCGGACGGCCTGGACGAGACGCTATTGCTTTCCGGTTATTCCCCAACCCCTCCGGGCAACGTCGAGCGGCTGATCGACGACGAAATCGGAGAACTATTGCAAGAGGCCGTGAAGGCGCGCCGCCGGGTTCTGTTCATTGCTGACGCCTGTCACTCGGGTACCATGACCCGTGGTTTCGATACCCGGGTGCGGCCCTTCAAGGTACGGGCCTTGCCGACCCAAACTATCGTCGACGACCACCTGCCGCCACCCAATCCCCAGGCGGCGATACTTGAGCCAGAGAATCTGGAGGGGGTAACATCGTTCGGTGCGGTTCAGGATAACGAACTCGCCCCTGAATCCATCATCAATGGTCAGTCACGGGGTGCCTTGAGTTGGGCTATGGCCCGCGCCTTGCGTGGCGAAGCCGATCTTAACCACGATGGCCAGATCACCGATGGCGAGCTGGCGACGTTTGTTCGCGAGGCCGTCCGCACCAAAATGGAGGGTCAACAGCATCCATCGGTCTCGAAAACCCGAGCGATCCCCTTGATCTCGAGTACGTTATCCTCGGTTTCGCTTGCCGACACTTGGCTACATATCACCACCACGGCCCTGGATCTCTGTAAAGCCCACCATTGGCTAGATCGTTGCGATGACATGTCGAAGAACACACCTCTGGCAGGGACTCCAGCCCCCCCGGCCAATCCCGTAGCAGGGGGGCAACCCACGAAGATTGGGCCTGTGGAGGGGATGACTTCGCCGGATTCGCTGGCATTGGCAATCCTCAACACCCCCCAACCCGAACAGGCACTGACACGCCTCAAGCGGGCGTATCTGGCAACCAAAGATCAAGCCGTGTTGACGTGGGACGTGGAGCGCGCCGAGATTCTCTCTCGTTTGGGTGAAATCGTGGGGTATGCCAATGAGAAGGCCTACGGTAATCCCGTCTCTCCTACCTTGTCGCGGGCCCTGGAGGGTACCCGAGGCTTCGAACGGAGCGATGCCGTTAAAAAACCTCAGGTTATCGTCGGGAGTCTCGACGATACGCCACAGGTGCAACAGGTCATTGACAAGTGGCGCCTTGTGGAACGGCTCAAGGCCCGCGCCGAAGCCGCTCCGCTGGTGATGAGCTTAGCCCCGGACGACAAAATCCACGCCGCCAAAAGTGAGGTTAAGCTCTCGATTCAGGGGTTCCGTTATCCCTACTTCACCCTGTTCAACCTGGGGAGCGATGGTACCGTCAATTTTTTATACCCCTTGCATGGCGAAGGCGTTGACGATGTCCCGACGGTGCCGCTTGATCGGCCTTACCTATTGCCATTGCGCGTCACGTCACCCTTTGGTGCCGATCACTTCATCGCCCTGGCCACGCCTGGCCCCTTGACGGCGCTTCATCAGTTGCTCGCAAAGCTCAATGGCTGGGCGGCTGCGGACGAGTTGCTGGCGGGCCTGTCGGTACCATTGGAGGTCAAAGAATTACAATTGGGCGTACAGGGTGTCTATACTAAGCCTTGAGCTTGAGAATGAAGGGGGAGTAGTTGATGGTTAGATGGCGTAGGATCAGCAGAATCAAGTGGCTTGGCACCATGGCGAGTTTTTCTATTGCCCTCACACCTCTGCTTTCAGGGTGCGCGGTGAATCCCAAGGTCGATGCGGCCATCGCGGATACCGGCGATTATTGCCATGTCCAGCGGGTGGCCCTGGGCGAGCTGCGAAAGAATATGGTGGCAGAAACCGCCAAGGGCGCGTTGTTCGGTGCCGCTGCGGGTGCCGTTGCGGGGGTAGCCATAGCTGCCACTACGCATGGAAATATCGGAGCGGGGGCAGCGATTGGCGCGGCCAGTGGGGCTGTCATGGGGGCGTTTGCCAGTTATTACGGTTCGCTACAGAGCAAAAGCGGTCAAGATCCCAACCTGTTCTATTCCACCTTTGTCAGTGATGTTAACCAGGAACACGAGCGGATTCAAAAGGCCAACCGGCGTCTCGACGATCTGCTGATCTGCCGCAAACAGCAGGCGAAATCGATCCGCACGGCTCACCGGCACAAGGATATTGATCGTGCCACCGCCCAACATCAGATGGATGACATCCGATCACGGCTACAGGATGACCTCGCCATCGCTAGTGAGATTCGTAAGGATGTTGTGGATCGTGCCAAAAACATCCAGTTTGCTGGCATGAAAGTGGCCCCTCGCCAGGTTGCATACGTCGATCTGGATCAAACGGATGACTATGATTCCGGAAAAAGAAAATCGAAAGGTAGGACAAAAAGTCAGCACCAAGCCCCACCGCCAGATTTACAAAAACGATTGGCCGAACAACCCGCACCACCCAAGGCCGAAGGCAAGGAAGCGCGTAGCAAACTGGCCGCCAGTGCTCAAAGTGTCAATCAGACCTGTGATGAGGCTTTGCATACCACTAAATCCTGCAACGAGATAGGGAAAATGGCGCAAGGCAATGGCTTGGAATTAAGCGGGGCTGGTTGAAGAATTAACGAACAGGGGAATCGCGGTGATTGGGCGTGTGGTAGGACTTGGGTGGGTGATTTTAGCGGGTCTCTGGGGAGGTTGGGTTGGGGCTGCCGACACTCCCTCGTCTAATCCGCCGCAATCGCCCTACCTGCGCATCGAAACGGGTGAACATACCGCCGCCATCCGGCGCATTGCTACAACCGCCGATGGCCGGCTGGCCGCCACCGTATCGGACGACAAGACCATCCGCCTGTGGCGGCTTCCGGAGGGCGAAGCCGCCGGGGTGTTGCGGGTGCCCCTCGCCGAGGGGGCTGAGGGTAAGCTGTACGCCGTGGCAATGGCACCAGATGGTGCCAGCCTGGTGGTTGCGGGTCATACCGGTGTCACTTGGGATGGCGAGGTCTCGCTGTATTTATTTGACGTGGCAACCGGCCGCTTGCGTGGGCGTTTACCGCATCAGCCCCAAGTGATCACTGACCTGGCTTATTCGCCGGATGGCCGGTTCGTGGCGGCTGTGCTGGGCGGCCAAGCGGGACTGCGGGTCTGGGATAGCCAAACCTTCAAGCCGGTCTGTGTCGACAGCGACTATCAGGGGCGTGGGGCCTGGGTGGCCTTCGCTCCCGATGGACGGCTGGCGACGGCGGCCTACGACGGCCTGATCCGGCTGTATGGGCCGGGGCCTGAAGCCGGACGAGGTTTTGAGCGAGTCCCCGGGCAGGTCACCGGAACATCGCCGGAATGCCGGCCGCTTGCCAAGCAGTCCGCGCCAGGTGGCAAGTCGCCCTATTCGCTGGCCTTCTCGCCCGACGGCGAACTACTGGCGGTAGGCCACTATGACAAGGGCGCGGTGGATATCCTCTCGGGGCGTACCCTCAAGCCCCTGTATCAGGCCGCCAGCGCCGCCATCGACAATGGCAACTTTGCCGCCGTGGCCTGGGATCGGGTTGGCGATGATCTGGTGTTGTGGGCGGGTGGCTCGGCCTCCCAACCCGATGGGCAACGCTTCATCCGCCGCTGGGGCGCGGCGGGCCGGGGGGTACCCCAGGATATGCCAGTGGCCAGAACCAATTTGAATGCGTTACGGAATATCCCTGGGAGTGGACTGGCTTTTGTCAGCAGTGATCCAAGTTGGGGCGTGCTGAATTCCGACGGTTCTGCGCATGGATCGTTCCATCGTGCCCCGCTCGCCGATTTCCGTAGTCTCTACGCCGGTCGTTGGGGGGTCTCGGGAGATGGCGGCGTTGTGGATTTCGGGGTGGCTTTCGGTGGTGTCCAGCCGATGCGCTTCGACGTCGCACATCGTTTGTTCAGCCGCGATCCACCCGAGGATGGCCGCACACAGCCGCCCCAATGGCACCACGGTAAAGAACAGGTCAGCGACTGGCAAGACAAACCTATCCCCAAGTTCGGCAAGGTCGCGATTAAACTGGTCGAGGGCGATGTCTCCCATAGTGCGGCGCTCAGTATCGACGGCCGGCGTCTGGTGATCGGTGCCGATTACCGTATCTACTTGTTTAATCGAGGTGCCGCCCAGCCGGTGCGGCAAGTCAGCACCCCCTCCGCCGTCTGGGGGGTCGCGGTCAGCGGCAATGGCCGCGTGGTGGTCGCGGCCTTGGGCGATGGCACCCTTGGCTGGTATTCGCTGGAACCGGGACACGAGTTGGAACTTTTGGGCAACCTCTTTGTGATGCCGGCCAGCGGGGTGTGGATCGCCTGGACGCCAGAGGGTTTTTTTACCCATTCCAGCGACGGCGGCCAGGAACTGGTGGGTTTTCATTTTAACAAGGGGGCGGCGGCTACACCGGTTTTCACGGATCTCTCCCAAGTGTATGTCCGTCTGCACCGGCCCGACCTGGTGAGCGCCAGACTGACGGGCACCACGGATGCCGCGTATGGGAAGGAATCCGCCCAGGCGGCGGAATTTATTGCCAGTCTGCGTCAGCAATCGCTCCCCCGCAGCCAGTGGCTCGCTTACTGCCTTGAGCCCCAAACCGGGCGGGGTTTTGAGCGGGTCGCTGGCATTTTGAAGGCGACACCGGGATCTTCTCCTCCCGCTCTGAAACCCGTAATAGTCGCTGCGGTGTCACCAGCGCCAGATTGTCATGCCATTGCCGCCGCCACCCGGGGTTTTGTGCGACTGCCGAGCGTTCAGGACGTGGCGATCAAGCCGGACGGAGCGACTGGCGAAGCAACGGCCACCACCCATCCGATTAGCACCGAACTCAAACGGGTGCGGTTGCGTTTTGAATCCAGTGACGAAGGGGGCGGGATTGGCCTCGTGGATTTGTTCCAGAACGGCCGTCTGGTGGCTCGTTTCACATCCAGGCCCGTCACGCCAGGCGAGGCTTCAGTGGCGGCTCCCGAGGGCAAACCCAAGTGGATTTTGGAACGAGTGATTGAACTGCAACCTGGCCAGAATGATATAGAAATTCGCGCCTATAACACCCTACGCAGTTTCTCGCGCTCGCCGTTGTTGACATTGATCAACCAGGAGCCCGTGACCCGAGAGGCGGCAACGGCTAAGAAAAGGCTGTTTTTAGTTGCGGTTGGGATCGATGAGTATCCCATCCAGCGTCTAAACTATGCCAAAGCAGACGCCGAGGCGGTGGTTCATGCCTTCCAGCGTACTGCCACGGGCTTATTCGATGAGGTGCGTCTTATCGAGCGTTATAACCGCGACGCCGAACGGGACAAGCTGCGCCAGCTTCTGACCCAAATCAACGAACAGATACAAAATGGTGACACACTGATTCTCTATGTGGCCGGGCATGGCAGTCTCGACGACAAAGGCCAGTTTTTCTTTATTCCCACCGACGTCAATCTGACCAATCCTCAGGACGGGGCTTTGGCTCAGGCCGATCTGGTTCGAGCTTTGGGCGACATCCAGGGCAAGGGTGCCAACATCTTCCTGATGCTGGATAGCTGCCACGCCGGGGCACTCGATTTCTCCACATTGGGCGGGCGGATCGCCGGCCAGGTGCAAAACGCCACGGGCATGATCACCCTCGCCGGTGCCGCTGGCTATGAAGAGGCGCTGGATAATTATCGTAATAGCGGCCACGGACTATTGGCTTATACTATATTAAGGGGACTGGAAGGTAATTCCAGCGTCAAGATGGCGGTTTCCCAGGGAGGGAATGTCAGGGCCGAGATATTCGGTAAGCAGATGGCGTTCATGGCCACGGCCGATGCCGATGCCAGCGGCGCTAAAAAGTCGGTGGATGTCAAGAAGGGTAGCGACATCCATTTTCAGGACTTTCCCATTGCGCGTATAGTGCCGATTGCGCCTTAAGAGACTGTCCGGCAATAAAATAATTTAGACGCATTTTATATGCGTTTTATGGTGATTGGTAAAGGATAGATGGTTGGTCAGGCTGGTTCCCCAATGCCGCAGGGGAACATGGCCTTGAAAATGTGCGGCTTTTTTTCGATTTAGGAGTGTATGTATGAAACTCAAACTCTTTGTTGCCATGTTTGGTATCGCTTTGGTTGGGTCTGTGATGGCTGCTGACCAGGGTGGCATCCAGGTCGGTGGTAACCTGAACCAAACCGTCAAGACGGGGGATAACCTGAATATGGCTATCGGTCAAGGTAATACCGCGAAGCAGTCGATAGGTACCATCGAGGGTAATGTCAAGGTGGGTGGTAACCTGAACCAAACTGTCAAGACGGGGGATAACCTAAATATGGCTATTGGTCAGGGCAATACCGCCGAACAAAAGGTCGGGACAATCATCGGCAAATAGCCAAAGTCGGGTGCGCATCATTGGAAAAATTGAAAATGGGATGCGCCCCTCGCCACTCAGATCGCCATGTGCGATTTGAGTGGTTCGGATCTCGCCAACTGGCCATGGGTTTCGTGGCTGGTTGGCGGGAATGGCGTGGGAAGGTTTTACTCTGGAGTTGGGCTATGAACGCACAGATGCTTATTTTAGGGTTTTTGGCCGTGGTAGCTTGTCAGGGCGTGGTGGCGGGATCCCTTAACACCCTTCTGGAAGGCCCTCCGGGCGCACAAGCCAAGGTTTCACGGACAATGTCAAAAATTAATGCAACGGATCCGGATGTGGGTAAAAAGGATCAGGTGGGTTGCAATCAAAACGTGGGAAATACCTATGTGCCGAAGGGTGGTGCGACGCCACGGGAACAGATTACCATTATCAAGGGCGATGCCATCAATGTTTGCAAATAGGCTACTTTGAAAAATTTAAGGATGTTTGCCCGTCATTCGAATACGGTGTTTTTGAGCGTTTTTTAAGGCAGAGAGGTCGTGGCTGTGATGGCTATCAAAAAAAGGGTTGGCGGGGCGATACTGGTTGCTTTGAGTGTAGTGGCGTGTGCGCCAATGCCTAATCCCGAAACAGCGGTGGTTTCGCAGCGGCCTGCGACGGCACCCATGAAAACTTTGACCAGTTTTTCGGAAGCTCTGAGCTGCATGGATGATTTGCTGTTGTCTCGTGGCTCGCACTTCGTCATTACGAGCGCCGGCTTGCCGGATCAAACCGGCGAGGTCAAGGCGGGAACCAAGGAAATGATGATCTCCGCCATCGCCAAAATGGCGATTAAAAGCAACGGTTTTCGGTTTGTGGATTACGACCCGACACAACAGGATGTCGAATTGCTGCATCGGTTGATTGGCGGGCCGCAAGCGGGGTTCGTCGTCCCCAAGTATTACATTAGAGGTGCCATTTCTCAGATCGACAGAGGTGCCTTGCAGGATTCCACCAGTGCCGGGATTAGTTTCATGGGTGGTGGTGGCGGCGGTGGCGGCGGTGGCGGTGGAACTGAGAGGAATTGTAGTGGCACAGGTTGTAATGATGGTGGTGGTAAAAAACAGTCGGGGGGGGGGAATCTTGGGATTGGCATGGGGTTTAATCAACAAGCGTCGTCCGCCGTGATTTCGATGGATATTAACATTGGAGATCTGGTTACCCGGCAGATTCTCCCGGGGATGTCGGCAACCAACTCCATTGTCCTGACCACCACAGGGAAAGGGTTCGATTTTGATGCATCCATTCAGAAGGTAGGTTTGAATTTCAGCAAAAGCATGACCCGTGCTGAAGGCCCTGGTGCTGCGGTGCGCACCCTCATTGAGCTGTCCATCATTGAGAGCCTGGGAAAACTCGCGGAGTTGCCCTATTGGCAATGCTTAGGACAGGACTCGACTTCCCCTGATTTAATGGCGAAGACCCGGGAAGGCTATGACAAGGTTTTGATGCCGGAACGGGTGAAGGCGGTTCAGGCCGCGCTGTCGACATCAGGGCATTACCGGGGATCGGTGACGGGGATGATCGACGACGCCACGAAGGACGCCATCAGCCGTTATCAGTCCGAGAACAATCTGATCGCCAACGGACGGGTCGATTTTGATTTGTACTATAACCTGGTCGCCAACCACTACATCGCCGGTCCCGTGGGCTCGTCCGCAGCCAGCGCAACCAGTGGCGGGATTCGCGTGGCAGCCCAATCCCAGGAATCCGGTGCCTATAACCGCAATCTCTCCCCGGTCGGAGGCGGTTCCGCCGTTATTCTCAACCTCTCCAGTAACAAAGGGCACAAGCCCGCCTTCTCGTTGGGTGAAAACCTCCAGGTCACGGTAGGGGTTTCGGAACCCTCGTTTGTCTATTGTTATTACCAGGATGCCGGAGGCCATGTAGCCCGCATCTTCCCCAACCGGTTTTCGCCCAATGCCGCGCTCAACGCGGGACAGATGGTGCATGTGCCCCCAACGTCTTCGCCGTTCCAATTGACCATGGATAAACCCGGAAATCGTGAGCGCGTCGATTGCGTGGCCTCCCGCAAGGAGATCGGCACCGCCTTGCCGAAAGACATGATGACGGAAGATCTTCAGCCTATCCCTGGCCGGACGGTCGATGACGTGATGGATGAATTTCGCAAACGCGATGCGGGGGTTTCCCACGAAACGCTGCGTATCGTGGTCTCGGGTTAGGAGGTGCCATGCGTGAAGTCAAGCTTTCGTTATTTTTAGGGATGGCGTGGTGGCTGCTGTCTTTCACGGCGGTGGCGGGCATCGAATCCGCAGACAAGGGACATCGGGAGGGTGGAATCACGGGGGTTTGGAAGGAATCGCAGAGTTACGAACTGGCCTGTTGGCAGGATGGGCAGCGGGTTATCGACGAAAAGGGTTTTGGGAGTGTCTCACTGGGCGATGAGATGATGCGGTCATCGATTACGCTGCGGCCATCGGAGGCCGGCGGGCAGGCCGTCACCATTGTCGGCATGCAGAGAGCCATTTGCAGAGTACGAGGCCGCTAATAATTTTGGGAGGTGTTACATGACTAACTGTCGTTTTGTTGGGATTACAAGAGCAGCAATGCTGGGTTGTCTGTCGATAGGTGTCGTTTTGGGTGTGTTGTGTCATCCGGCGTTGGCCGAAGACGTCACCCTATTTCGATCTGGCGCGACCGCCGACGAGATAGTCAACGGATTTATGGGAGGGTCGCAGACCCCGGATCGCACGCGATCAATACAGCTCAACAGTGGCAGCCGACCGCCATCGGAGATTGGAAAAAGCACTCCCTCTCCGGTACCTCGTCCTGCCTCGACTCATCCTGCCTCGACGGGAGCCAACATTGCTTCGTCGGGTTGTCCTTCGAGTAGCTCAGTGGCCATGAATATACAGTTTGAATACAACTCGGCCGATCTAACCTCCGAGGCCCAAACCTCCTTGAACGAGGTCGCCAAGGCCATGGTCAATCCTGCATTGACCAGTTGCCGGTTCTTTGTAGAAGGGCATACCGATGCCAAGGGCGAGTATTCGTACAATATGTCTTTATCACAACGACGCGCCCATGCGGTTCAGCGCTATCTGGCCAACCGGGGGGTGAGTGCCTCGCGGCTCAAGGCGCAAGGTAAGGGCCCGACGAGTCCGCTTAACCCAAACGATCCTTATGCCGAGGAGAATCGGCGGGTTCAGTTTAGGGCGGGTGGCTGAGATGGGGATTTTAGCCCGTGTTTTATTCATCTCGTTCACAGGTCTATTGACAATGGTGGCCCCGGCATTGGCGAAGGATCTGCGTTTTTCCGCCGACCGGGTGCTGCTGGATGGGGTCGTCGGGACGGTCGAAATCCATCCCGGGTCGAGTACGGAGACGCATGTTGATGTTCAAGAGCCCACCGACTTCAAGAATCGGCTGAAGATTGAATCGGCGGGTTCCACCCTAAGGATTGCGGAACTGTCGTCCCGTTCAGGTCATTCGTCGCAAATCTCGACAGGTTCCATTGTGAACATCGCCGAGGGTCCGGGCAGTGTCAGTGTGGTCAATATCGGGGGGAACACGGTTACCGCGAATGATCCACCGATCCGGCTCTCAATCACGCTGGCCAAGGGATGCGATGTCGAACTCAAGGGCTTGGTAGGCGATGTCGCCATCGGCTCTATTGGGGGGGCGTTACGCGGGGACGCCAACGGTGCCTATCGCATCCGGGCCCAAGCCCTTGGTGGAATTTCCCTGCGGATGGCCGGGAGTGGAACCCTGGATATAGAGAAAATTCGTGGCGATGTGTCTTTGCAAATTGCAGGGAGTAGCCAGGCTACGATCAAGCATGGCGATATTGGCAATCTGTCAATCGTGGCTTCCGGGGCGTCGGTAGCCCGGATTGAGCCGCTGGCCAATGTTGCGAAGGTTGAGGCTAGCGGAGCGAGCGAGGTCTTTTTGCAAGGGGCCAAAAGTCCGCCACAACTGGAACGCTCAGGCGCTGCCGAGATTCATATTGGCCGCGAGTGAAGTAGCAGCTAAGGGGAGTTTCCATGCAGGCCAGAGACTATAAATCGAGAATTCCACTGACGGGGCTGGCGTGTCTTGCCCTGCTAATAAACCCCGTGATAGCCGACGACCTCCGCGTTTTCAAACACGGTGACGGCCAGAAAGAAATCTATGTGGGCGATCAAGCCCCCAAAGCAGAGGACTTGGTGAAGATGCTGGAACTACCCAGTGCCAGAGGCCTCACGCGAGGAATCAATCCAGACAGTACACGCGGAAGCAAGCCGGTTAGTCTGGCCATGAACCTCAAGTTTAAGGCTGGCTCGGTTGAATTGACCGCCGAAGACAAAGGCCAACTGAAGCCCTTGGGCGAGGCCCTGCAAAACAAGCAATTGCGATCCCGTTACTTCGTCGTTGCCGGCCATACGGATAAGCGGGGGAATCCATCCCGCAACCTGGAGTTGTCCAAAAAACGCGCCGAGAATGTACGATGGCACCTGGTTCGGAACTTCGGTATTGATCTTTTTCTGCTCACGGCGGTGGGACTGGGATCCGAACGTCCCCTCGACGCCACCGACCCGTACAGCCCCATCAACCGCCGCGTTACCATCACGCCAGTAGAGAAGTATTATTGACGCGGATCGTGCCCGGAGCTGATTCAGCCCTCGCTGGCCAGGGAGGCGAGCTGTTCGGCCTGGTATTCCCTGATCAGGGGATCGATGACCTCCTCAAGATGCCCTTCCATGATTTGATCCAGCCGGTAGAGGGTTAGGTTGACGCGATGATCGGTCAGGCGATTTTGCGGAAAATTGTAGGTGCGGATCCGTTCGGAACGGTCGCCACTTCCCACCTGGAGCTTGCGCGACTGAGCCTGATCGCGGGCCTGGGCCTCGGTGGCCTGGGCCAATAACCGGGATTGCAGCAACGACATCGCCTTGGCGCGGTTTTTGTGCTGCGAGCGCTCTTCCTGGCACTCCACAACGAGGCCACTCGGCAGATGGGTGATGCGGATAGCCGATTCGGTTTTGTTGACATGCTGGCCGCCGGCACCGCTGGAACGGTAGGTGTCGACTCTCAGATCACTGGGGTCGATGGGGGTGGCCTCGACCTCCGCCACCTCAGGGAGAATGGCTACGGTGCAGGCAGAGGTGTGGACGCGGCCCTGGGCCTCGGTCTGGGGCACGCGCTGTACGCGGTGAGTACCCGCCTCGAACTTGAGCTGGGCGTAAACATTGCGCCCGGCAATTCGCACAATGACTTCCTTGAAGCCGCCACGTTCTCCTTCGCTTTCTCCGGCAATCTCGGTCTTCCAGCCCCGGTTTTCGGCAAAACGCAGATACATACGCAAGAGATCACCGGCAAACAGGGCCGCCTCCGCGCCACCCGTGCCGGCGCGAACCTCCAGAAACAGATTGCGCTGGTCGTTGGGGTCGGGGGGAATCAGAAGCCTCTGCAATTCAGACTCCAGGGATTCCAGGCGGATCCGGAGGTCGGTCTGCTCGGCTTGGGCCAGCTCGGCCATCTCCGGGTCTTGAGCCAGATCTTCGGCACTGGCCAGCGCGGCCAGGGTGCCACAGTAAGCCCCATAACACTGTTGCAGGGGGCCGATCTGGGAAAATTCCTGGCCGAGGCTGCGAAACCGGGCCTGATCGCCCTGTATGCCAGGATCTGCGAGCAGCGCTGAAATCTCCTCGTGGCGATCAGCGATGCGATCGAGCTTGGCGCGAATCGACGGGTTCATGATCCGGCCTGTTTAAGCTGAAACAACTCATTGGCCGCCGCCAGCAATTCCGCCTGGCCGTCGATGCCCGCCTGGCGCAGTTGTGTGCTGGGGGTATGCAGCAGTTTGTTGGTCAGGGTGTGAGCGAGAAGTTTCAGGCATTCTGGGGCCGGGCGGCCCCGGGCCAATTCCTTGAGGGTCTTTTCCAGCACCTCGTCACGCAAGCGTTCGGCCCGGGCCCGGTAGTTTTGAATCAAGGCGGTGGCATCCAGGGAACGCAGCCAGCCCATGAATTCCCCGACATGAAAACCGATGATCTCCTCGGCCTGATCGGCGGCCTCCTGGCGGGTTTTGAGGTTTTCCTCGATGACTTCCTGGAGATCGTCCACGGTGTAGAGATAGACATCCCGCAGCGTCCCGACCTCGGGCTCAATGTCTCGGGGCACGGCGAGATCGACCATAAACATCGGGCGATGTTTGCGTATTTTGAGGGCACTTTCAACAGTGCCTTTGCCCAAAATCGGCAGGGGGCTCGAGGTGGAAGAGATGACGATATCCGCCTGGGCCAGGTGACGGGGAATCTCCGGGAGCGAAATTGCGTAACCGCCAAAGGACTCGGCCAGGGCGTGGGCCCGTTCCACGGTACGATTGGCGACGATCATCCGGGACACGCCTTGCTGGTGGAGATGCCGGGCTGCGAGTTCGATGGTTTCGCCGGCCCCAATCAGCATCGCCGTTTGGGCGCTCAGGTCGCTGAATATCTGGCGCGCCAGGCTGACGGCGGCGAAGGCCACGGAGACCGGGCTCGAACCAATCGCGGTATCAGTCCGAACCTGCTTGGCGACGCTAAAGCTGTGTTGAAACAGCCGTCCCATCAACTTGTGGATGCTGCCGGCATCGCTGGCCTGCTGGAAGGCGACCTTGACCTGACCGAGGATCTGCGGCTCGCCGAGGATCATGGAATCCAGCCCACAGGCCACGCGCAACAGATGGCGTATCGCCTCCGCATCCCAGTGGGCATACAGATGGGGGGTCAGACGGCCAATCTCGATGCCATGAAATTGCCCCCACCAGCCACTCACCGCATCCCCGGCATCACCCGACAGAACGCAATAAATCTCGGTGCGGTTACAGGTGGACAGGATCACCGCCTCGCTCACCCCGGGCTGATGGGTCAGATGGCGCAGTGCGCCGACCAGGATGTCCGGGCCAAAGGCCAGACGCTCCCGGATCACCAGCGGGGCGGTTTTATGGTTCAGACCAATGACAAGTAGAGGCATAACGGCACAGTGTGGGGCCAGGCGGGACAGCACGGCATTGTCGGCAAGCCGCCCCGCGAATGCAAGACGGCGAGTGCAAACACCCAAGGGTTACTTGACAGGCCGGTGGCAAGACCGTTATTGCTAATAATAGCTGCGGTTGCCAATCGCCCCATTGCCACCGTTGTCCCACCCTTTTTTATTTTTAAGCGAATGACTCTGCCTGCATGAATCTGGTTATCGTCGAATCTCCGGCCAAGGCCAAAACCATCCAAAAATATCTGGGTAAGGATTTTGAGGTGCTGGCCTCCTACGGCCATGTGCGAGACCTGGTACCCAAGGAAGGGGCGGTCGATCCGTCCCGGGCCTTTGCCATGCAGTACCAGATCATCGAAAAAAACGAACGGCATGTGCAGGCCATCGCCCGCAAGCTCAAAGCCGCCGAGACCCTGTATCTGGCCACCGACCCTGATCGCGAGGGAGAAGCCATCGCCTGGCACCTTTTTGAAATTTTTAACGGGCGTCATCAGCTCAAGAACAAGGCGGTTCACCGGGTGGTGTTCAACGAGGTGACCCAACGCGCGGTGCGGGATGCCATCGCCAACCCCCGCATCCTCTCTCAGGATCTCATCAATGCCCAGCAGGCCCGCCGGGCACTCGATTATCTGGTGGGTTTTAAGCTATCCCCGCTCCTCTGGAAAAAAATCCGCCGCGGTCTTTCTGCGGGCCGTGTCCAGAGTCCGGCGCTGCGTTTGATTGTGGAACGGCAACTGGAAATTGAAGCCTTCCAGACCCAGGAATATTGGACTCTCACCGCCGAGACCGGCAAGGCCGACAGCCGGCCCTTTAGCGCACGTCTGTGGCAACTGGCGGGAACCCGGGTGGAACAGTTCAGCTTTACCCACGAAGCCTCCGCTAGGGCCGCCGAGACCACCTTGCAAGCGGCCGCTCAGGGTGCCCTCCAGGTCGTCCGGGTCGAACGCAAACAAAAGCGCCGCAATCCTCAGCCACCCTTCACCACCTCGACACTCCAGCAGGAGGCGGCCCGCAAGCTGGGATTTGCCACCCGGCGCACCATGCAGATTGCCCAGCAGCTCTATGAGGGGGTGGACACCGGGGACGGCGAGGTGGGGCTCATCACCTACATGCGTACCGATTCGGTACACATGGCCACGGAGGCGATCACGGCGCTGCGTGCCTTTATTGAAAGCCGTTATGGGCCGGATCAGGTACCCGCCAAGCCCAATAGTTTTAAGACCAAGACCAAGAACGCCCAAGAAGCCCATGAGGCGATCCGGCCCACCGATGTGGAGCGGATCCCGGCGGATATCAAATCCCATCTGACTCAGGATCAGTTCCGCCTCTATGACCTGATCTGGAAACGCAGCGTCGCCTGCCAGATGATCCACGCGACCCTCGATACCGTGACGGCGGATCTCGCCGCTGGCGTCCCCGAGCATCTCTTCCGGGCCACGGGATCGACGGTGGCGAGTCCGGGTTTCATGCATGTGTATCTGGAAGGCCGCGATGATGCCCCACCGGGGGAAGAAGACGAGCGTGTGCTGCCACCCCTCTCCGAGGGAGAATCCCTGGTATTGCTGGCGATCCGGCCCGAGCAGCATTTTACCGAACCGCCTCCCCGCTTTACCGAGGCGTCCCTGGTCAAAACCCTGGAGGAATACGGCATTGGCCGCCCCTCGACCTACGCCACCATCATCTCGACCCTGCAGGATCGCGAGTATGTCGAACTGGAACAAAAGCGTTTCAAACCCACCGATGTCGGGCGGGTGGTGAACCGGTTTCTCACCGAGCATTTTACCCAATATGTGGACTTCGATTTTACCGCCCGTCTCGAAGACGAACTCGACGCCGTCTCCCGGGGCGAAGCGGAATGGGTGCCTCTGTTGCAGCGTTTTTGGTTACCCTTCCATGAGCGTATCGTCAAGACCGAGGAAGAGGTCAAACGTAGCGATGTGACCCAGGAACTCCTGGACGAAGCCTGTCCCAAATGCCACCAGCCACTCTCCCGGCGGCTCGGAAAACGGGGTAGTTTTATCGGTTGCACGACTTACCCGGCGTGTGACTACACCCGCAACCTGGATGGCGAGGGCCCGCCACCCATTCAGCTGGTGGAGGGCCGCCAATGTCCCCTGTGCGGATCCGCCCTCAATCTGCGCCAGGGCCGCTATGGGCCGTTTATAGGCTGTTCGGCCTATCCCAAGTGCCGTCATATCGAGTCCATGGATCGTCCGGTGGAGACTGGCGTGGCCTGTGCGCACTGCCCGACGGGCCAGTTGATGCAACGCAAGTCGCGCCGGGGCAAGGTCTTTTATTCCTGCTCGAATTATCCCAAATGCGACTATGCCCTGTGGGATCCCCCCACTCCGGGGCCTTGCCCGTCTTGCGCCTGGCCGGTGTTGGTGATCAAACAGCGCAAGGGCAAGGATCCCGAACGGCTTTGTCCCCACGAAGGCTGCCGCTTCCGGGAACCCCTGCCGGCAGCCGCTCAAGTCTCTTGAATCCTTGAGGTTTTTTTAAGATGCCTACCCCCTTTGTGGCCGTTTTAATGGGTTCCGATTCCGATCTGCCGACGCTTGAACACACCCTGAATCTGCTCGAGACGCTCGGCATCCCGCATGAGGTGGGCATCCGCTCCGCCCATCGCACCCCCGAGGACACCCATCGCTATATACGGGACGCGGATGCCCGGGGCTGCGCGGTCTTCATTGCCGCCGCCGGTCTGGCCGCCCATCTGGCCGGTACGGTGGCCGCGCTGACCCTCAAGCCGGTGATCGGCATTCCCCTGGAAGGTGGCCCGCTGAATGGCATCGACGCCTTGCTCTCGACCGTCCAGATGCCGGCCGGGATTCCGGTCGCCACGGTGGCTATCGGCAAGGCCGGGGCGCGGAACGCCGCCTACCTGGCCGCGCAAATCCTGGCCCTGAACGATCCGGCGCTGGCCGGACGCCTGCGCCAGGAACGTGCCGCCAACGCCCAGTCGGTGCTGGATAAAAATGCCGAGCTGCAAGCGCGGCGGAGGGCAGATTCAGCCGCCTAGCGCATCAGGAAAAATCCCACCACGGCAATCACCGTCAGCAACAGCAGAATCTGCCACCAGGGGCGGCCCGAGAGTTTTTCGCGGTAGGACATCCCGGTACCCGGCAACCCGGCATTGCCTGTGATGCCATTCTTGCCGATGTTCACGGAAGCCCCTGGAATCCCCACCGTCAAGGAAACCCCGGTCTTGCTCAGATTGAGCGTCAGACCCGGGAATAAGCGAATCCGTTTTTCAAAGCGAAACCCCATGTCGACCCTCACAACCGGAAAATGGCATCATGACCCCTCGGTCAGCGATGACCACCCTACACAAGGCGCACTCCCGATTCAATTTCTTCTCCGCGAAGCCGCTCGGGCCATACGCCAGGGGGGACTCGTCGCCTATCCCACGGAAGGCGTTTACGGACTGGGTTGTGACCCCTGGAATCCCCTGGCAGTGGAACGCCTGTTGCGGCTCAAGGGCCGATCCGTGACCCAGGGATTGATTTTACTGGCTGCCGGATGGGCTGATCTGGTGCCTTTTATGTCACCCCTCCCGGTGGCTGAACGGGATCGGGTGCTGGCCAGCTGGCCGGGTGCCATCACCTGGTTGCTGCCGGCCAGCCCGCAGGCCCCCCTCTGGTTGACCGGCGGCGGAGACCGGGTGGCCGTGCGCGTAACCGCCCACCCTATGGCGGCGGCACTATGCCGGGCCTGTGGAAAAGCCCTGGTATCGACCAGCGCCAACCGGAGCGGCCAACCCCCGGCGCGGTCGGCGCTCGCGGTTCGGCGGCGGTTTTTACCTGGTACGCTCGATGTCATTCTGCACGGTGCCCTGGGTGGTTTGTCCCGGCCCACCCCGATTCGTGATGCCGTAACGGGTGTCTGGCTGCGCCGATGACCCCGAAGAAACCCCTGCGCTTTGCGGCGGCGGTGACACAGTGGCAGTGTCACCATGGACGCCGGGATCTGCCCTGGCAGATCGATCCCTCGCCTTACCAGGTCTGGGTGTCGGAGGTCATGCTCCAGCAAACCCAGGTGATGACGGTAATACCGTATTTCCAGCGCTTTATGATGGCATTTCCCGACATTCCGAGCCTGGCCGAGACCTCCCTGGAGGCGCTACTGGGACTCTGGGCGGGCCTTGGGTACTACGCCCGGGCGCGTCACTTGCACCAAACCGCCAGGATCCTGGTCAGCCAGCGGGGTGGACAGCTACCCGCCAATCTCGAACAGCTCGCCGCGTTGCCCGGAATCGGCCGATCCACTGCGGGGGCCATTCTGTCTCTCGGGATGGGACAGTCCGCGCCGATTCTCGACGGCAATGTCAGGCGGGTGTTATGCCGAATTTTCGCCATCGATGGCTGGCCAGGCCAGGGGTTGGTTCAGCGCCGGTTATGGCGCTTGGCCACCCGGCTGACCCCGGCCCTGGACGCCCGTGGTTACAACCAGGGAATGATGGATCTGGGCTCCCTGGTGTGTACCCGGACGGCCCCGCAGTGTAGCAATTGTCCCTTGCAGACCCTCTGCCGGGCCCACGCCCGGAGAGCCCAGAATCGCTATCCGGTGGCCCGTCCCCGTGCCCCTCGTCCGGTGCGCGAGGCCTGGTTTCTGCTGGTGCGGAGCCAAGGCCAGGTCTTGCTAAGACGCCGCCCGCCCACAGGACTATGGGGCGGATTGTGGAGCCTGCCAGAGTGCCACGCCGCATCGTCTCTCGAAGACCTGTGCCGCCAGTTGACCGGCCATGACCCCCAAGGTCTTGAGTTTCTGCCCGTCCGCACCCATGACTTTACGCATTACCGGCTCCGGTTTACCGTAGTACTCACGTCTGTGCCAGCATTACTAAAAACCCCCCTGGATTCCGATTTGGCGTGGCATCCCTGGGCGTCCCCGCCGGCGGGGATGCCAGCCCCCCTGACCCAACTCTGGCACGATCTTTTTCCCTCACCTCTTACCCCCCGGTTTTTATCTTATCCATCCTGAAGGAGTCTGTCATGACCCGTACTGTTCACTGCATCAAACTCGGCCGCGACGCGGAAGGCCTCGACCGGCAGCCGTACCCCGGCCCGCTCGGTCAGCGTATCCTCGAACAGGTCTCCCAACAGGCCTGGCAAGAATGGCTCAAATTTCAGACCCTGCTCATCAACGAAAATCGCCTGAGTCCCGTGGATCCCAAGGCCCGCCGGTTTCTGGAAGGGCAGATGGAGAATTACTTTTTTGGTGAGGGGGGAAACCACCCGTAGGCTATACTCCCCCTGTTTAATCGTGACTTGTTTTAACCCGTTCCACCCAAAGACCCAAAGCGTTTCCCCTTATGATCAACCAGCAAGAGTTTCTTAATAAGCTACAAAAGGCCATCAAGGAAAACCGTATTGTTTTACCTACCTTGCCGGAGGTTGCCCTGAAAGTGCGGGACGCGGTGGGCAAACCTGGGGTATCAGCGAAGGCCATTGCCACCATCATCACCACCGACCCCGCATTGTCTGCGCGGCTTTTGCAGGTGGCCAACAGCCCTCTCTATCGCGGCCGGATGGAGGTGGATAGTGTTCAGATGGCGGTGATGCGTCTTGGCAACAATCTGGTTCGCACCCTGGTGGCCAGTCTGGCCATGAAGCAGATCTTCCAGGCCACCTCCGATGCCCTGGATCGCCGCTTTCGAGCCAGTTGGCAGCAGAGCGTTTCGGTCGCCGCGCTCAGTCATTTTTTGGCTCTGTCGAATCGTCATCTGGATGCGGATCAGGCAATGCTGGGGGGGCTCATCCACAACATCGGTGCCCTGCCCATCTTCGTCATGGCCGAGAACGATCCGGCCCTGACCGACAATCCCATGGTGCTGAATCAGCTGGTGGATTTTTTGGGACCCCTGGTGGGCTGCATGATCCTGAACGCCTGGAATTTTCCCGAAACCCTCAAGACGGTGGCCACCCATTGCCGCAACCTGGCTTACGACAGTGCTTCCGACAAGGCCGATTACGCCGATGTGGTGATGGTGGCACGTTTGCAAAGCCTCATCGGTTCCGAGCATCCGGATGCCGATGCGGACTGGTCGCAAGTGCCGGCCTTTGCCAAGGTGGGCATGGAGCCCGAAGTCGTGGTCATGGAAATGGAGGGTGCAGCCCAGGATGTCCAGGAGATTCGCGGTATTTTGGGTGGTTAAAAAACCTATATCAAGCGGGTGGGTGACATGTTCAAGAAATCTCTGACAATCCTTTTTGCGATGGCGGGCTGGGTGATGTCACCCGCGACCGGGGCGGAGCCGCCAAACCCTGCCACCGCCTTGGCAGCGGTTCATCCTGGCTTGCGCATTGTGGGCGGAGAAACCGCCGAACCGGGGCAATGGCCCTGGATGGCGAGTCTCTACTACCGGAGTGGTATCAGTTGGTCTTTCGAGTGTGGTGCCACCCTGATCGCACCCACCTGGATACTGACCGCCGCCCACTGCGTCACCGACGACAACGGCCGGCTAGAATTGGCTAGCCAACATCAGGTGGCCGTCGGCATCTATCGTGAAAGTTCGGTTAATTCTTCCAACCGGATTGGGGTGAAACGCATCGTCACGCATCCGGGGTGGAATCTGGACAGCCTGGAATACGACATTGCCTTGCTGGAGTTACAACAAGCGGTCGACTCGGCCCCGGTGTTGCTCAACGAGGGCGGGAGCTTGCCGGTTTTGTCGACCACCATGGGCTGGGGACTCACCCAAGATGGCGGAAATTCCTCGGATCGTCTGCGTCAAGTCGATCTTCCTCTGGTCAGCAACGCGCAATGTCAGGCGGTTTACGACAGTTTTAGCGAGAGCGTTTACGGCAGCCGGGAGATCATCGGCAGCGCCCAAATCTGCGCGGGGTATCTGCAAGGTGGCAAGGATTCCTGCCAGGGGGACAGTGGCGGACCCCTGGTGGTGCGCAATGGATCCGAGTGGCAACAGGTCGGCATTGTCAGTTTTGGAGAATTCCCTGACCCCAATGCCTCCTGCGCGGCACCGGGCAGTTACGGCGTTTATACGCGAGTCTCGTCCTACCGGGATTTTATCCGCAGTGTTGTGCCCGAGGCCCGTTTTGCCACCGCCGGTCAAGCCACCGTCGATGCCACTTTGACCCATGTCAATCTTCCCGGGGTCAGTTATTCTGGCCAGTTTGGCCAGCCGGCGGGACTCTACTGGGCAGGATTGTCTTTGGCATCCACTCAGGATCTCACCTATCGCCTCGACGGCTATGGGGTCTTGCCGGCGGGCAGCAGCAGCCAGACTACCCTGTCTTCCAGCGGGATGCTGGTGATCCCCGAACTGGTTTGGCAATCTTCGCCATCTCATAAACTGTCTGTCAGTCTGAAACAGGTAGAGGGCCAGCCAGCCCTGTTCCGGGTTTTAGATTATCGCTATCAATAGCCAGTCAGGGGGCATGATGTTGTTCATGCGATTCATCGGGCTGCTGGCCATCCTGGGCGTATGGCTACCGTCCTTTGCCGCAGTGCCGGATCAGTCGCCGGATCAATGGGCTGCCCAGGGCCGGCTGGAAGAGGCGGCTTCCGCCTGGGGGCGCGAGGGGCGCGAACGGGAAGGGTCTGAGCGGATAGTGGCGCGTTTTTATCAGGGATTGATGTTGCAACAGCTGGGCCTGCATCGAGAGGCCCAAGCGGCCCTGAGCGAGGCCTTGACGCCCGGCGGCTTGCCGGAGGTGGCGCAGCGGGTTCAGGGACTCACCGCCCTGGCCTATAGCCTGTCCCGTTTGGGCCAGACCGAAGCCGCCGAAACATCGCTGTCACAAGCCGGAACACTGGCCCAGACGGCCATAGATCGTGCCCGTGTGGTTCTGACCGATGGGCGCCTTCGCTGGGAACGGGAAGACCACGAATCGGCCCTGGCCCGTTTTGAAGAGGCGCGAGGGCTGTCCGCCGGGGATGCCAGGTTGCGGGCAACCGTGGCGTTGTTGGGTACCCAGGCCATGCCGCATGACAAACCCTCGATGATGCCTAAGGCCTTGGCCTGGCTGAGGGAGGGTTTCAAGGCTCTGGACGGAGAGCCACCCGTCCACGAGGTGTTGTACCTACGCATCGGTCTGCTGCGCGGATTGTTTCTGTTGGCACAAACCCTGGGCCAGAGCGAGCGAGCAATCTTGTTTCAGGAGATCCGGGAGGGTTTGACCGAGGCGGCCAGGGTGGCCAAGGCTGAGGGCAATACCCGCAGCCGCACCTATGCCCTGGGGTATCTTGGCGAGCTGTCCGAGGCCATGGGCCAGCCACAGGCCGCGCTGTCTCAAACCCGGGAAGCGGTCTTCATCGCCCAGGCCGCGTCGCTGACGGATCCCCTGTACCGCTGGCATTGGCAAGCGGGGCGGCTGCTGGGCCGCCAGGCAGGGCAGGGGGGGGATCTCGGCGGAGCGATCACCGCCTATCAGGAAGCCGTTACGATCCTCGACACCATTCGCCAGGATGTGACCGCCAGTCTCGGCGGCCTCTCGCAATACCGCCGCCAGATCGGCCCGGTATATCTCGAATACGCAGATCTTTTGTTGCGGCGCGCCGCAACCCGCAGCCGGGATAGATCCCTCAGTCAGCAGGATCTCAGAGCCTCGCGGGACGTCATGGAGCGTCTCAAGACCGTGGAACTTCAGGACTATTTTAAGGACGAATGTCTGACCGCTTTCTCGTCACGGGTCGAGGCCCTGGATCGGCTAGATCCCCACGCCGCCCTGTTGTACCCGATCCTGCTCACGGATCGTCTGGAACTGGTAGTGAGCATCAAGGGAGAACTTCACCAGTTTACCTATCTGATTCCTGCCGAACGTCTCATTGCCACCTTGCGGGATCTGCGCCGGTTTCTGGAAAAACGGGTCACCCGGCAGTTCATGCCATTGAGCCAGAAGGTCTACGATTGGCTGATCCGCCCGCTGGAGCCCTTATTGACCGGACAGGGGATCACCACCCTGGTCATGGTGCCGGACGGGGCGTTGCGCGGCATCCCCCTGACCGCACTCCATGACGGCCAGGGTTTTTTGGTGGAGCGTTACGCGGTGGTGGTGTCTCCCGGGCTGACGCTGACCGATCCTCATGCCACCCCCTCGATCCTGGTTCGGCCGCTGTTGAGCGGCATTACCGAGGCGGTTCAAGGGTTTCCAGCACTCCCCAGCGTGGGCGACGAGTTGACCAGCATCGCCGCGCTCTATCAGGGCAAACAGTTACGAGACGGGAATTTTGTCGCCGACAGCTTTCAACGAGAGCTGGCGGCCACCCCCTACAGTGTGGTTCACATCGCCTCCCACGGGCAATTTCGTAGCGATATCCGCCAGACTTTTCTCCTCACCTACGATCAGCACCTGACCCTGGATCGCCTGGAAAAATCCCTGCGGATCAGCCAATACCGAGACAACCCGGTGGAGTTATTGACGCTCTCGGCCTGCGAGACGGCGGCGGGCGATGATCGTGCGGCCCTGGGTTTGGCGGGTGTGGCGATCAAGGCCGGGGCCCGTAGCGCAGTGGCTAGCCTGTGGCTGGTCAATGATCAGGCCACGGCCATCCTGATTGGTGATTTTTACCATCATTTGCGTCAGGGGGGCCTCGATAAGGCGTTAGCTCTACGCCGTGCCCAAATGGATCTGATGAAAGATCCACGTTACCGCCACCCGGCTTACTGGGCACCTTTTCTGCTGATTGGCAATTGGCTCTAGGCCCATCCCCGATGCGCCAGAAATCCGCAAAGCCGTACATCGTCTGGTGCGAGGTAAGATTGTGGTTCTTGTGGGTTCACGGGATCGTGGCACTGGTTTTTTTACTGCGTTTTTGGGGGGGGCTGGAAGAGCTGGAACTGGCCGCCTATGACCTGCTCCACCGTTTTTCTCCCCAAGCACCGGCTGCGGTGGCCGAGATTGCCGATCAAGTGGTGCTGGTCTCGGTCACCGACAAGGCCGAACAGCGCTGGGGCATCTCGGTTCCCGACCGGATTCTGGCCGATGCCCTGGAGCGGCTGGAATCCTATCAGCCAAGAGCCATCGGGATCGACATCTACCGGGATCTGCCGGTGGCCGACCGGGAGGGCCGACTGGATAACGGACACCTGGCCCAGGTCTTTACCCGATACGCCAACATCCTGGCCATCTTCAAATTCGGCAGTATCCGTCCCCCCCCAGCGCTGGAAAATACCGAGCAAATCGGCTTTAGCGATTTTGGGGCCGACGCCGGGGGGATTGTGCGCCGTGGCTTTCTGTTTCTGGATGACGGCCAGAAATCTTATTACTCACTAGGGCTGCGTGTCGCACTGAAATATCTGGAGCCGGAAGGGATCGGTCTGGAATCTGACCCCATCGATCCGAATCAGGTACGGATCGGCCCCATCCCCCTAAAACCCCTGACGGCCACCAGCGGCGGCTATCTGCGCGCCGACGCGGGCGGTTACCAATACCTGATGCGCTACTACCCGGTGGGATTTCGTCATGTGAATCTGCTGGAGATCGTGGATGGCACCGCCGATCCGGCCCTGTTCAAAAATAAGATCGTCTTGATCGGGGTACGCACCGATGCCACCAAGGACTATTTTTATATCCCCCCGGGGCGATGGCGTTCCGGAGATCACCGGATGTACGGCACCGAGGTGATGGCCCACGCCGTGGTTCAGTTGTTATCCCACGCCAAGGGATTTTCACCCTTGCGGTATCTGCCGGAATCCGTCGAGTATTTATGGGTGTGGCTGTGGGCATTGCTGGGTGGCGCGATGGGCTATTGGTTCCATGTTCCATGGCGATTCCCCCTGATGGTGATGGTCACCGCCGGTTTGAGTGACCTGGGGTTTTTATATGGCTATTGGCTGCCGGCGGTTCATCCCCTGCTGGCCTCGATGGGGGCCATGGGGGCACTGGCGGTGTACGTCACACGCCGGGAACGTCAGGGTCGTGGCGAGATGATGAAACTCTTTGCCGGCCGAGTCTCTCCGGAGATTGCCGAACTCTATTGGGAACAACGCGACCAGTTGTTTCAGAACGGCCGTCTACCCGCCCAAACCCTGATCGCCACGGTACTTTTCTCAGACATCAAGGGGTTTACCTCGATTTCCGAGCATATGGAAACGCCGGTTCTGATGGACTGGCTCAGCGAATATATGGCGGCCATGACCCAAATCGTCTTCGATCACGGTGGCCACCTCGACAAGTTTATTGGCGATGCGGTCATGGCCGTGTTTGGCGTGCCCTTTCCCGCCGAGGACGAGGCCACGATTGCCCGGGATGCTTACCAGGCCGTAGCCTGCGCCGTGGCCATGGGGGAACACCTGCCGGAACTGAACCGCCAGTGGCAGACGCGAGGTCTTCCCACCATCGGGATTCGCGTCGGTCTCTTCACCGGCACGGTGAGGGCTGGCACTTTGGGGGGGGCCACACAACAGGAATATACGGTGATTGGCGATACCGTAAACACCGCCTCCCGCCTGGAAAGTTTTGATAAGTCGGTGGGAGCCGATCAAACTTGCCGGATTCTGGTAGGCGACACTACACTGGCACATCTGGCAGAGGACTTTGTCACCGAGGCGGTCGGTTCGGTACAATTGCGGGGGCGTGTCACGCCACTTCAGATCTTCCTGGTGAAGGGACGGCGGTAGTCGCCCCGAACCTTCAATACACCTAATATTCCATGCCGCATTAACGAGTACGAGGAGAATATCCATTGATTCCCATACGCCTGCTGATCTTCTTGGCATTTTTGTGCCCGAGCCTGGTGATTGCCGATTGCAAAAATTACCAAGCGACCAAACAACCCTTGTTCGGTGAACTCCATCTGCACACCCAATACTCGTTGGACGCGGCGACCCTCGATACCCGCAATACCCCATTTGACGCCTACCGCTTCGCCAAAGGTGAAAAGGTGGGATTGCCGCCCTTCATAGACACGCTCAATGACCCCAACACGGACGGGACGTTGCCCCCCGTCGCTGGCGTTGCTCAACACCCCTATTGCCTCCCGCCCCATCGCTGTGAGTTTATGGCGACCCGGACGATCCAGTTTCCCCAAGGTCGCGCCTTGGATTTTGCCGCAGTGACGGATCATGCGGAATTCCTGGGAGAGGGCAATATCTGTTTCTTTGAAGGTGGCAAAGCGTGCCAGGCAGATACCGATTGCCCTGCTGGCAGTGGCCAGGTTTGTGCCCTACTAGATGGAAACCGCTGTGTGCCCCGGGGTTGGGCCAGCGAGGTCTGTCTCCTTTCGAGACAACAATTTTCCCGGATCCGGGGGGGTGAAGCTCAGATCGTTTTTACCGCGTATGTCACGAACCCGTTTCCGGCTCGTAATCCGTTTTGTAACCTAGAGGGGGCAAACGGACAAGAAACCTGCGAATTCCAGGCCAAAAATGTTTGGCAACGGATTCAAAACGCGGCAGCCGAGGCCAACGAGCCCTGTCAGTTTACGGCGCTGGTTGGCTATGAGTACACTGGTATGCCGTCAACGGGCGTCTGTACGGGTATGGGAACATCTCCGCCGGATGGAGCCGCCTGCTTCGATACCGCCGATTGTTCCAAAGGGCAGACTTGCGCTAAAGATCCCAATGGTGGCGCGAGTAATCTTCATCGCAATATCATCTTTCGAAGCGACCAAGTGCCAGCACTCCCCATCAGCTATATGGAGGTTCCCACAGGCTGTGGCGCTGGCGCGGATTGCCAAGGTTATACTGGCTCAGAGAACCCCCATTATACGGTTCCGGCGGGGACGTATTCGACTACCCGTGGCGTGACCATCGGGTCGCCTGCCGTGATGCTTTATCTGTTGTCTCAGGCGTGTAATCCGCCGCTCAACAACTGTGAGTTTCTTTCCATCCCGCACAACCCGAACCTCAGTGGTGGTGCGATGTTCTTGATGCCGGAAAGTGTCGAGGAGGCCAATATCAGGGGGGCTTTCGAGCCCCTTGTGGAGATATTCCAGATCAAAGGCGGCTCGGAGTGCCGGTTTTCGGCCAAGGCCAAAAATCCCATGGCCTGGAATACCTCTGACGAAATATGCGACTTTGAAAACATGAGCGCCGGAAAGCTCGGTGGAGCATTCCTCCAGGATCCCAATGCCTCGAACGTGTTACCTAACAATTACGTTCGTAACGCCTTGAAGATGGGTATTCAGTACCAACAGGCGCAAGGGGTCAATCCTTTCCAACTGGGTTTCGTGGGTGCGACAGACAACCATAATGGCACCCCGGGTGCCACTGACGCGGTGCAATATGCCAAGACCGGCGCGCACGGGGACAGTAGCTTCGCCGAGTCGGGCGCAGCCTTGAATGAGAGAGCCTTCCTGGGCCTTGAGACCAACGGTGGGGGTGTGACGGGTGTTTGGGCGGAAGAGAACACGAGAGATTCCGTCTTTGCTGCCCTGAAGCGCCGGGAAACCTTTGCGACCAGCAGCACCCGGCTGACGGTGCGCATGTTCGGCGGCTTCGATCTACCCGACAATCTATGCAACGGCTCCGACTTTGCGGCACAGGGTTACCAGAAGGGGGTTCCCATGGGCGGGACACTTCACGGTCATACCGATTCCGAGGCACCGCGCTTTGCCGTGGCAGCCATGATGGATCCGGGATGGCCTGGTCACGCGGGGACACCACTACAACGTATTCAGATCATCAAAGGCTGGGTGGACGACCGGGGCGAGACCCACGAAGTGGTGTATGACGTTGCCGGAGAGGCTAATAATGCCTCGGTGGATCTGGAATCCTGCCGGCCTCGAAGTGACGCGGGACATGCGGATCTCTGTGCCGTATGGAAGGATCCCGCCTTCAACCCAGCACAGGGGGCTTTCTACTATGCGCGAGTGCTTGAGAACCCGAGTTGCCGGTGGAACCAGTACTACTGCAACGCACGAGGTGTCCTGTGCGACGATCCGTACAAGGCGAACGAGGATCAGCCCAGCTATACCCCGTGGGAATACCAGCAATGTTGCAGCAATGCCGTTCCCAAAACGGTTCAGCAACGTGCTTGGAGTTCGCCTATTTGGTATAAGCCCTGATTTGCTATGGGCGTTTCTCCGGGGAAACCCGGACAATGAGCCGCTGGTGGCGAAATCCCGCATTACATTTCGTCTTCATCGGCGGGCTGCTGTTCATGGCTCTCGATCTGTTGCCCCATTTTTACGGGCAGCACTCGGGAGCGGGAGAGCGATCCACCCTCGCAATTCCCGTGAATCAGGTGCGCCAACTACGATCAGACTTTGTGCGGCAATGGGGCCTTGAACCCACGGACAAACAATCGCAGGCGATGATCCGCCAAACGGTGGATGACGAGATACTCTATCGTGAGGCTCGCCGCCTAGCCCTTGGCTTTGGGGATCGCGACATTCGCGGACGGCTGGTTCAAAAGATGCGAGCTGCCAGCACAGAGACTTCCTTGAGCGAGGAGGCTCTCTACCACAAGGCTCTGGCACTGGGTTTTGATGATGATTTGGTGATTCGCCGGTTGTTGCGGGAAAAGATGCGAATCCTCTTGCAACAGGAACCGGGAATCCAGATCCGTGAGAAGGACGTTGCGGAATATATCGAACACCACCCTGACCGCTTCCTGGAGCCACCCAAGATCAGCTTCAGGCATCTCTTCCTGAGCGCGCGGTCGCGTGGCCATCAGCTTGAACAGGACGCGAAGGCACTCCTCGAAAAACTCCACAACCCGTCCGTGCCGCCAGAGATGGGGGATGAACGCTCCGATGCTTTTATCCTTGGCCAACAATTTCAGGATCAAAGCAGAACACAGATCGCCAGCCGTTTCGGCGCAAACTTTGCCGATGAGATATTCGGCCTCGGGGTGGGTTTGTGGTCTGGCCCACTGGTATCCCCCTATGGCCTCCATATCGTCTGGGTGCAGGAAAAGGATCCCGCGAAAATGCCCCCCCTACAGGCGATCTTGAAGCAGGCAGCCTACGCTTTGCTAGAAGAACGCTCGGCAACAGCCTTGGCCGCCGGAATGCGACGTTTACGGGATCTATACGATATTCACATCGAAGGGGATCAACCCGGGATCGCACAGCTTACAAAGGGAGGGGAGCTGAAAAATCCATGAAAATATCCCTCCTCATGCCTGTCCTGATGGCGATCTGCTTTT
>JBAXSA010000004.1:0-27778 GCA_037130945.1 Pseudomonadota bacterium
GCCGAGCGGGAAATTCAGATTCACCCAATCAGCGAGCGAACGCACGCGCCATTCGCTCATGTCCGTCTCAGCGGAGGTGAATTCCTCGACCTTGAGGATCACGACTTCCTCGATGGTATCCATCAGGCGGTCGCGGACGTCGTCGCTGTTGATGATTTCGTTGCGGAAGCCGTAGATGACTTCGCGCTGCTTGTTCATCACATCGTCATATTCGAGCGTGCGTTTGCGCTGCTGGAAATTGTGGCCCTCGACGCGCTTCTGCGCCTGCTGGATGGAGCGGTTCAGCAACCCGTGCTTGAGCTCCTCGCCTTCCTCAAGGCCCATGCGCTCCATCAACTTCACGATACGATCGCTGCCGAACAGGCGCATCAGATCATCCTCGAGCGAAATGAAAAAATGCGACGAACCCGGATCGCCCTGACGCGAGCAGCGGCCGCGCAACTGGCGGTCAATGCGCCGCGATTCGTGACGCTTGACATAGAAGGCCGCGCGCTGATGGGGATTTTCGCCATAGCGCATGGCCTGGACGCGCCGAACCTGAGTGGACAGGGTGCGCGGAAAGCCCGGCTCGCCACCCGGCACCCGCGTGCCAAAATAGTTGGCGATGGCACCGTCATAGCGGGCGGTGTGTTCGAAGGCCTTGACCGCCAGGTCAAAGCGCAGCGCCTCGCTGACCGCGCCCTCGTGGGCGGCCATCTCGTCCAGTACCCGAGAATAATCTCCGGCGTCCACCAGCACGGTGACCGCAGCGTGATTCTTGGCGGCGGCACGCAGCAGGGCAGGGCCGCCGATGTCGATATTTTCAACCGCCGTGGCAAGATCGCAGTCCGGATGGGCCACAGTGCTTTCGAAGGGATAAAGGTTCACCACGACCAGATCAATGGGCGGAATGTCGTGGGTGGCCATCACCACCTCATCTACGCCCCGGCGCCCGAGAATGCCGCCGTGAATCTTGGGGTGCAGGGTTTTAAGGCGACCGTCCATCATCTCCGGAAATCCCGTGTGATCGGACACTTCCATGACCGGCAAGCCGAGATCACGCAAGAGTTTGGCGGTGCCGCCCGTGGACAGTAGCAACACACCGCGCTCGGCCAGAGCCTTGGCAAGGGCGGGGAGACCGGTTTTGTCGGAGACGCTTAGCAAGGCCCGGCGAATAGGGGTCATCGGAAGAATCCTTGGGGTTTTTAATGGGCGGGATAGGATGGGGCAGGGCAAAACGCAGCGTCTTGCGCTCCTCGCTGAAGGGACACCCGTTGGCCGGCACCTCCAGCACAGACCCGGACAGACCATTTTCCGCATCTGGCTTCTTCCGGGGCTGGCCATTGTAGCGCTACCCATGACAAACCGGGAGCCCTGCGGGAAGGGTAACCCGGAAAGTGTATGATATCCGGGATTCAGTTTGGCCCTGTTTTGTGAATCTGCCAGAATTTGTCCCGAGGAGAACGAATATGGCCCGCCCCGCCACCATATTGTTGATGCTGACCCTGATCGCAGGGGCCACCGCTGGCCACGCCGCCGAGGTCACGCCCTCCGAGTTGTACGCACAGGTTGTGCGCATCGAACAGGAGATCGCGGGGCTCAAACGCCATTTCGGGGTAGTCGGCGAAGCCAGGGTCGAACCCAAGAGCGGCGATCTCAAGCCCCGCCATGCCTGGGCAGAGTGCTACATCATCCTGCTCAAGCTCGGCAAGTTGCGCCGCCACCTGGGTCTGACCTACATCGAACCGGTCAACATCGAGCCCCTGCGAGACATGCCGCCCAATCAGCCTTGGGGCATGACCCAACGCATTCTCGGCGAGATCGCCATCCTGAAGTTTTATCTCGATATCCCGGGGGACTCACCCGCAGCGCAGCCCGTGACCGGCAAGCGCCCCATTGATGCCTACAACAGGCTCCAGCAGGTTTCGGCTGAACTGGAACTACTGACCAGCCCGGTGACACCCAGTGAGGTCTATGGCGAGGTGAAGCGTCTCAACGCGGATGTCAACGCCCTGTTGCGTCACCTGCGTATCTTTGAACGAGCCATGCCGCCGCCGCGACGGGAGAACCTGCAACCCAGGGACTCGCTGCGGGCCGTCTTCGAGGTGATGGGCGAGATCCAGCGCCTCCAGCGAGCCCATAGTCTTGACACGACGGATTTCAAGGGTTTTGAGACGGACGACAAGACCGTGCCCGGCGATGTCTTCGGCCTGGTGGCCTTCACGCTGGCCGAATTGCAGCGGGTCAAGGCCCAGATTGGCATGACGCACGCCATCACCGCGCCGGCGGTTTATGAGGAAAACAAGTCGCCGGCCGATGTCGTGCAACTGCTGGGCTATATCGCCAACAAGCTGCACGAAATCCGGTCGAGGTAAATGCTCATGTTCCCACTGCTCCAGACCATTCGCGCCACCGGCATTCGCACCAAGTTGTCGGCGTTGTTCTATCTCACGGCCTTTTTCGCCATGGCCGCCATCGGCCTTTATGGCTACTTCAACGCCAGCAAGGCCTACCGGCAACACGCGGTTGAGCTGTTGGAAAGCAGCCGCAACGAGATTGTCACGAGCATCAACGCCTTCATCCACCTGGAACGCAACGACCTGAACTTCATCAACGACTTTTACGCCATTCTGCGCTACGCCTACTGGAAGGATATTGGCGACACCGCCAAGATGGAAGAGTGGCGCACGATCGCCGGGGATACGCTTCATAGCTTCGCCGAAAATTACCGCTACTACCACAAGATCCGCTTTATCGACCGCGACGGCCAGGAGATGATTCATGTCGAGACCGATCCTGTCAGCGGCCAGGCGCGTCTCCTCGACGATCATGAATTGCGGAACGACGCCGGACAGGATTATATGGTCGAGGGGCTAAAACTCAAACGCGGCGAAACCTATGTCAGCGCCATGGATTTCAGCACCCGTCAGGGCCAGGTCGAAAAAAACCTGACACCGGTGCTGCGTTTTGTTCAGCCGCTGATAGGCGACAATCAGGTATTGTATGGCCTGATCGTCAGCAACATCCGGGCCTCGGCCATCTACGATTTCATCCGCCAAGCCAATAAAAACGCCCTGGGCCGAACCTTCTACCTGGTCGACGCCCAGGGCAATTTTCTGTTTCACCCGGATGCCGACAAGCAGTTCGGCCACCTGCTCGGCCATGGCCATCATTTTGATCAGGAACACCACCATCTGCTCGCCGAGATGCGCGGCCAGCCGGAGGGCGTGATCACCCGGAGCGGCCATATCCACGTCTTTCGCACGATTCTGCCGAATCCCCAACAGCCTGATCGTTACTGGTTTCTGGTCGGGGTGGTGGACGAGGCCACCGCGCTCGCCGAACTGAATGCGTTTGTCGCCGTCTTCCTCGCCCTACTCGCGGTGCTGACCCTGATCGTGTTGTCGTCCACCCGCTATATGGTGGGTCAGATCATGACGCCGCTTGGGTTCGTGACCCGCCAGCTTGAACACCTGGGGCGCGGAGAAACACGGCCGGAGACCCTGGACTACCCCGCCCGGGACGAGATCCGCCAGATGCTGGATTCCACCGAGCGGCTGGTGGCCAACCTGGATGCCCTGGCCCACCAGGCGGATGCCATTGCCAGTGGCGATCTGTCCGGCCAGGTCGTGCCCTTGTCCGAACGCGACCGGCTGGGCCTCGCCCTCAACAACATGACCCGGCAGCTCGCCGAAAACCATCGCACCGACCGTCAGCGCAACTGGCTCAAGGACGGTCTGGCGGAATTGGCCCGCGCCCTGGCCGGGGATCTGGAGGCACAACGTCTCGCCGACCTGGCCATTGCTCAGGTGGGCCGGACGCTCGGTGCCGGACGTGGCGTACTTTATGTCTGGAACAAGCACGAGCAGGTTCTGGAATTACTCGGTAGTTACATGTTTACCGAGCGCCACGCCCTGGGTGCCCGCGTTAAGCCGGGCGAAGGTGCCGTGGGCCAAGTGGCACGGGAGCAAAAACCCATTATTCTCCATGCCGGCGGTGCCTCGGCGCACCATGACCCTCTGCCGGTCATCACCACCGGCACCCTGAGCGTGGCACCGCGCTACACCTACACCTGGCCCCTGCAACGCGATGGTGCCCTGCAAGGTGTTCTGGAGATTGCCCAGCTCGATGCCCTGGACGAGACCCAGCTAACCTATTTGAACGCCGCCGCCGAAACCATCGCCGCCTTCCTCCTAGCGGTATTGCAGCGAAGCCGTATCCAGGAACTCTTGGTGGTTGCCGAGGCCTCCACCCGTGAGGCCCAGGCGCAAAGCCGCCAGCTCCAGGCCGCCAATGTCCAGATGGAAGAGCAACAACAACAACTCCAGCAGCAGACCGCCGAACTCCAGGCCAGCAACGCCCAAATGGAGGAACAGCAACAGCAACTCCAGCAGCAGACCGCCGAACTTCAGGCCAGCAACGCCCAGATGGAGGAGCAGCAACAGCTGTTGGAGCAACGCAACCGCGAGCTGTTGCAGTCACAGAAGGAGCTGGACGCGCGGGCGCATCAGCTGGAATTATCGAGCCAATACAAGTCCGAATTCCTCGCCAATATGAGCCACGAGCTGCGCACGCCGCTCAACGCCATTATCCTGCTGGCCAAGATGATGGCCAACAACGAGGATCGGCGGCTACACGAAGAGGATGTCAAACGCGCCGAGGTCATTTATCGCGCCGGCCAGGATCTGCTACACCTCATCAATGACGTGCTGGATCTCTCCAAGATCGAGGCCGGTCGCATGGAACTCCAGGTGGCACCAGCGGCCACCAGCGAATTGGCGGAAGAATTCCGCGACCTTTTCAGCGACTCGGCCCACGACAAGGGACTCGAACTCCATATCCAGGATGCCATGGCCGCGAAGATTCTCGTGGATCGGGACAAACTCTCGCAGATCCTGCGCAACCTGCTGTCCAACGCCATCAAGTTCACCCGCCAGGGCAGCATCACCCTGCGTTTTGAACACCGCGCCGGGGAAGACCTGCCGCTCTGCATCAGCGTCCAGGATACCGGCATCGGCGTGCCCGAGGACAAACAGGCAATCATCTTCGAGGCCTTCCAGCAAGCCGATGGTTCGACCAGCCGCGAATATGGTGGCACCGGCCTTGGATTGTCGATCAGCCTGTCCTTTGCCCGCCTCATGGGTGGCACCCTGGAACTGGCCAGCACAGCGGGCAAAGGCAGCACCTTTACCCTGCGCTTGCCAGACGGTAGCACCCCGGCCCCGGCCCTTTCTCCCTCGGCGGGTGAGGAATGGCCGCATGATGATCGCGAGCATATCGGCGACAACGATCAGGTGCTGCTGCTGATTGATGACGATCCCCACTTCGCCCAGGCCCTCCTCGACATCAACCGCCGCCTCGGCTATCGCACACTGCTGGCCGGATCTGGCCGCGAAGGACTGGATCTGACACGCCGTTTCAGCCCCAACGGCATCCTCCTCGATCTGGGCCTGCCCGACATCGACGGTAGCGCGGTACTGCATCAGCTCAAAAGTACCCCCGAACTGTCGGCCATTCCCGTCTACATCCTCTCGGCGCGTGACCGTGACAACGCCCTCATCACACAGGGCGCGCTTGGATACCTGCACAAGCCGGTCGACAGCCAACAGATTGCCGCAGCCGAAGCGTCGGTATTGGCACAATGGCGGGAAACCGCCGGCCAGGGACTGTTGCTCGTGGAGAACGGCTCGATCGATGCGGCCGGGATTGCGCCCCTGCTCGGGGGGCAGCGCAACCCCATTGTCACACTGCCGGCCGCCTTGGCCAGCCGCGAGGCCCTGACCGAGGCGCTGGCCACCACGCCTTGCCGCCTCGCCATCATCGATCTGGGTGCCCGTGTCGCGGTGGCTCGCGAGATCGCCGCCCGGCTGCGGCGCATGGCTCCGGGCCTGGCTATCCTGTTTTACGGCAAGACCCCCTTGAGTGACGAAGAAGACGCCGGCCTGCGACAGTTTTCCGACAGCATCATCATCAAAACGCCGCAGGCCGAGCGCCGCTTGCAGGAAAATATCGAGCGCTTTCTCAAACAAACGTCACTGCGCCGTCAGGGCCGCACCGCGCTGTCCGTCCCCGAGGGCAGCGGCAGCAAACGGCTCAGTGGTCGCCACGTCCTGGTGGTGGACGACGACCCGCGCAATCTCTTTGTCATCACCGCCGCACTGGAACAGCACGGTGCCACCGTGGAAAATGCCCTCAACGGCCACCGCGCTCTGGATCTACTGGCCACCCTGCGGCCCGACCTGGTACTCATGGACATCATGATGCCCGAAATGGATGGCTACAAGACCATCGCCGCCATGCGCGCTGACCCTCGTCTGGCCGGGGTGCCGATCCTGGCGCTGACCGCCAAGGCTCTGCCGAGCGACCGCGAGCAGGCGTTGGCGGCCGGTGCCGACGATTATCTGGCCAAGCCCGCCGACTACGAGGTGCTGATCAACATGGCCGCCGCCTGGTGTGAGGGCCGGCGATGAATCTTGGCGTGCAACACCTGGAAGCACCGGATGGGTCGATGCTGTGCAAGATCAACCTGCTCGGGCGGCTCGAACGACCGGAAGAGATGGCCGAGCTGCAAAAACGGCTGGCCAAGCCCGGCGCGCTGGCCATCGAGATCGCCTGCTTCGATGCCGACACCCTGCCAGCCGTAGTGATCGAGGCCATCGCCGCAGCCCTTGATCGCGGCATTGATGTCAAGGTACGCGCCTATCGCCACCTGCTGGTTTACGGTCTGCTGCGCCTGTCGCTGCCGGTACTGTCCGTGTTACCGGTCGTGCCGCCCACCTTGCCGGCCCGTTGTCGCGCCCTGGCCCTGGCCGGTTCGGCCAACAGCCTGGACAAGATCCTCGTCATCGTCGAGGGCCTGCTAGACAGCGACGCGGCCCTCTTTGTCGTGCAGCATGTGCGGGAAGATCAGACCAATCTGCTCGATCAGCTTCTCAAGGTACGCACCCACTACAGCGTGGTCATGCCCCAGCATCTCGTGGCGATTCAGCCTCACACCCTTTATGTCGCCCCGCCGGGCCACCACATGAAGGTGGCGCACGGTCTCGTCTATCTGACCCGTGACCGCAAGATCGGCTATGCACGGCCTTCAATCGATGTGTTGTTTGAATCCCTGGCGGCAGAATATGGCGTCGATCTGCTGGCCGTTGTGCTGTGCGGCTATGGTCAGGATGGCGTGGCGGGCTGTGCTGCGGTTCGCGCCAGCGGCGGCTGTGTGCTGGTGGAAGACGCTAGCGAATGCGAGGGTGCCGGTCTCTTGCCGGACAGCGTCTGTAGCGCCGGTCATTTCGATGTCCGGCTCAAGCACCGGGGCATCACGAGCCTCGCGGCAGCGGCGCTGTCACCGCGTAGCCCCGCAGTCGAAGATCCGTTGCTCGAACGCTTTCTCGATGCCCTGCACGAACAGAGTGGCTATGATTTTCGCGGTTATCAGCGTGGTACGCTGACGCGGCGTATCAGTCACTTCATCACGACCCTGGGCTTTGCCAGCTTTTTTGATTGCCAGCGGGCCGTGCTGTCGAATCCGCAGCTCACAGAGCGTCTTCTGACCGAACTTTCCATCAATGTCACCGAGTTTTTCCGCCACCCCCAGCAGTTTCGTCGTTTGCGCGAGACGGTGCTGCCCTATTTGGCGAGCTTTCCACTCATCAAGATATGGTCGGCGGGTTGTGCCACGGGCGAGGAAGCCTACTCGCTGGCGATGCTGCTCGACGAACTGGGGCTACTCGAAAAAAGCCGCATCTTCGCCACCGACATCAATTCCTACCTGCTCGAACTGGCTCAGGCCGGGCTCTTTCCCAAAGAGGTGCTGAACAAGAGCCGCGATCACTACCACGAGGCGGGCGGCACGGATCTGTCGCGCCACATCGAAGATCATGGGCGTTATCTCAAGGTCGCCCAGCGTTACCGCGAGCGGGTGTTGTTTCATCATCATGCGCTCGGCCAGGACGGGGTTTTTAACGAATTCCAGCTGATTCTCTGCCGCAACGTCATGATCTATTTCGACCTGGATTTGCAACGCCGCGTTTTTGGGCTCTTCACCCAATCGCTGCACCGCGAGGGGTTTTTACTACTCGGCCCGAGTGACGGTTTGCGGCCCCAAGCCCTGGCCTGTGGCTTCAAGCCCAATGATCCAGACGAACACCTCTACCGATATTTAGAGTGACTGAACTGACTGACTGACTAAAAACTCGCCATGACCGATTCTTTTGTCATCCTGATGGTGGACGATACCCCCAATAACCTCTTCACCTTGCGGGCACTGCTCAAGCGCCTCCACGACTGCGAGGTCGTCGAGGCCCGCTCTGGCCATGAAGCCCTGATGCGCGTGGTGGAGCGGCCGGTGCATTTGATCCTGCTCGATGTGCAGATGCCGGGCATGGATGGGTTTGAGACCGCCCGTCACCTACAAATGACTGAACGCACGCGCCACATCCCGATCATTTTCATCACCGCTGTGTTTAAGGCCTCGGAATTCAGCCAACGGGGTTACGAGATCGGGGCTGTCGACTACCTCACCAAGCCCATCGATGACCATTTGCTGATCAACCGTGTTCGCCTCTACCAAGGCCTATTCAGGCGCGAGCGCCAGCTGACCGCGATGGTCGAACGGCTGCGGCACAGCGAGCAAACCCTCGCCGCCGCCCGTGAAGCCGCCGAGGCCGCCAACCGCGCCAAAAGTATTTTTCTCGCCAACATGAGCCACGAATTCAGAACCCCCCTGAACGCCATTCTCGGCTTTGCCCAGATCCTGGAACACGACACCCGTATCCCGGCGGACGAGCGCCGGCATATCGCCACCATCCATCGCTCCGGACATCACTTGCTTACACTGATCAACGACGTCCTGGAAATCTCCCGCATCGAGGCCGGTCGCGTCCAGATCCAGACCGAGTCTTTTGATCTGCCTGCGGTACTGACGGCCGTCACGGATATGATCCTCGTCCGTACCGAGGCCAAGGGGCTGGCATTTACCACCGAGAGCCCCAGCCATCTGCCCCACTACGTCGTCGGCGACGCCCATCACCTGAGCCAGGTGCTCATCAATCTGTTGGGCAACGCTGTCAAATATACCGACCAGGGCCGAATTTGCCTGACCCTTACCCTGCTGCCCGGCCAGCATATTGGCTTCGCGGTGACGGATACCGGCCCTGGCATTGCCCAGGAAGATCAGGGGCGGGTCTTCCAGGCTTTCTACCAGACCGGGAGTGGGATGGCCAAGGGCGATGGCACCGGGCTCGGACTCACCATCAGCCGTGAGTTTGTTCGTCTCATGGGAGGAGATCTGACGGTCGAGAGCCAGTGGGGGGCGGGCAGCCGGTTTGCCTTCGCCTTGCCGTTGCCCGTGTCCAGCGGATCCACCGCAACGCCCTTGATACGGCAGGTGGTGGGACTGGCACCGGGTCAGCCCGGCTATCGCGTCCTGATCGTCGAGGACGAGCCGGTGAATCGGGAGCTACTGCTGATCATTCTGGAAGACATTGGCCTAGAAGTTCGCGAGGCCAAAAATGGCCAGGAGGCCGTGGCCCTCTTCCAGTCCTGGGCACCGCATTTGATCTGGATGGACATCCGCATGCCGGAGATGGATGGTCTCGCGGCCACCCGTGCCATCCGGGCCTTGCCGGGCGGACGGTCGGCGAGGATTATCGCGCTCACCGCCAGCGCCTTTCAAGAGGATCGGGCCAGCATCCTCGCCGCCGGTTGCGACGAGGTGGCCACCAAGCCGTTCGAGGCGGCGCATATCTTTCAGATCATGGCCGGCCAGCTGGGTCTGCGTTATTGTTACGCCGAGACCGCGCCAACCGAATCCGGTATTCTCCCGGGGAATCTCGATGTCCCTCTCCCCGCAAAACTTCGCGACGAACTCCGGGCTGCTGCCGAATTGCTCGATCTGGAGGCGGCCCACACACTGGTGGAATCCCTGCGGGCCGAGCATCCCGAAGCGGCACGGAGGATCACCGCATGGCTGAATAACTATCGCTTCGACAGGCTCATCGAGTGGTGCCAACGAAGCTAACCGACCCCACCGGCACTGTCCAAAATGACCCTAAACAAAACAGAGAAAACGACCGGCACCGTTCTGATTGTCGACGACAATCCCAATAACCTGCAGGTGTTGAGCGCCATGCTACAGGGAGCGGGGATCCGGGTACGGCCGGCGGTCAGCGGCGAGATTGCCTTGCATGCGCTCGAGAACCTCTTGCCGGATCTGATCTTGCTGGATATCCGCATGCCGGGCCTGGATGGTTTTGAGATCTGCCGGCGCATCAAGGCCAACACCAGAACCCAAGATATCCCTGTCATCTTCATCAGCGCCCTCAACGAGACCGACGACAAGCTGACGGCCTTCCGGGCCGGCGGTGTGGATTACATCGCCAAGCCCTTCCAGACAGAGGAGGTGATGGCCCGAATCCAGACACACCTGCAACTGTGCCATCTGCACCGCCATCTCGAAAGCCTGGTCGATGATCGCACCCAAGACTTGGAAACCGCCCTCGAATCCCTTCAAGAAAGCCAACGTCTTTACCACCGCATGTTGGAGCAGACGATCCAGGCCATCGCCCTGACCGTCGAGAAACGCGATCCCTACACTGCGGGCCACCAATACCGGGTTTCATTGCTGGCCACCAGCATTGCCGGGGAGTTTGGTCTGGATCCGGGAAGGATGTTGGGACTCCGCATGGGAGCCATGATTCACGACATCGGCAAGATTTATCTGCCGTCGGAGATTCTCAGCCGCCCCGGCCGCCTGGCGGATGTCGAGTTCGCCCTCGTCAAGACGCACTCCGAGGTTGGTCGCGACATTGTCAGCCATGTCGAATTTCCCTGGCCAGTCGCCGACATGATCCACCAACACCATGAACGTCTCGATGGCAGCGGGTATCCCCAGGGTCTGAAGGGCGACGAGATTCTCCTGGAGGCGCAAATCCTGACCGTAGCCGATGTCGTGGAGGCCATGGCCTCGCACCGGCCATACCGGCCCGCGCTGGGGATCGCGGCGGCCCTTGACGAGATTCGCCGCAGTGCCGGCCGCTTCTATCAAGCAGACATTGCCGCCGCCTGTCTGCGGTTGTTCGAGGACAGGGGCTACCAGTTGCCGCTTGGCCAGCACTCATTGCACCATCCCGGTTTAAGCTGTTAACATGCCCGGCTTTCCAGTGGGTTCTCGCTCCGGCGGGCATCACTCCTTGCCTCACCGTACTCCGGTTCGGGAGGCTCTTAAAACCATGAGGAGCGTTATGCGTCATTATGAAATCGTGTTTTTGATCCATCCGGATCAAAGCGAACAGGTAGAGTCGATGGTCGAGCGGTATCGCTCGCAGATTCTGGCCCAGGGTGGCCAGATCCACCGTCAGGAAGACTGGGGACGGCGGCAACTGGCCTATCCCATCCGTAAAATCCACAAGGCCCACTACATCTTGTTGAACATCGAATGTGACCACCCGACGCTGGTCGAACTCGAAAACGCCTTCCGTTACAACGATGCAATACTGCGCAGTCTGGTCATCAAGTGCAAGACCGCGATCACCGAGCTGTCCGCCATGATGCGCAGCGCCGATGAACGCGATGAGCCCCGCGAAATGGGTGAAGACGGGTAGTCAGTCCATAAAACGGGTGTTGGAATTTTTTGAGGATTAGTCATGTCACGTTTTTTTCGCCGCAAGAAGTATTGCCGATTTACCGCCAGGGAAAAAAAGGAACGTAAGGAAAACCCCGGCCAAAAAGTAGAAACGAGTGGTTATGTCGACTACAAGGATCTCAGAATGCTGAGCGAGTACGTCAGTGAGGTGGGCAAGATTGTGCCAAGCCGGATCACGGGTACCTGCGCCAAGTACCAGCGGCAACTGGCGTTGGCCATCAAACAGGCGCGTTTTCTGGCACTCTTGCCCTATTCAGATCGGCACTGAGTCTCACGTCCCCTCCGTGATTCTGGCGAATCGGCGGGTTTTTTGGCCCTGCTGATGCGATTCCTGGCTGATTTTGTCATGCGTGGCCGGTTTCAGGCCACGGCCATGGTGGGTTTTTTGGGGATTCTGTCGTGGCTGCTTCCGCCGGTGAGCCTGGTGAGTCTGGCTCTGTTGGGTTTGGTGACCCTGCGCCAGGGCGGGCGAGCAGGGGCCGAGGTGGCGATCCTGGCCACGTTGGGTTTGGCCCTGGTGGCCTTGACCGGCGATCTGTGGAAACCCGCGCTGGGCGTGGTGCTGTTGGGATGGCTACCGATCTGGCTTTTGGGCCTGTGGTTGCGAACCGGGGGATCCCTAGGGCTGGCGGTGCATGGAACCCTCCTGATGACGGTGGGGCTATGGTTGGGATTCCTGATCTGGACGGGCGGCGAAACAACCTGGTTAGCGGAGCAGCTGGAGCCGCTGCGCCAGGCTTTGGTGATGTCCGAACGTCTGGGAGAAGAGGACAGCCGCTGGGTCGTCGGTCAGATGTTGCTGTGGCTGCCCGGCATGATGGCGGGCGCGTTTTTCCTGCAACTGACGCTGTCACTCTTTCTGGCGCGGAGCCTCCAGGCGTTGCTCTATAATCCGGGGGGCTTCCAGGAAGAGTTTGTCAATCTCCGCGCCACGCCCTGGATGAGTGGGGTCTATCTTCCGCTGGCATTGCTCTCGCTGGGATTGGGTGCCGATGCCCCGGACTGGGTACGAGCCCTGTGGCTCCTGACCGTCCCTTTGTTTCTGATGGCCGGATTGGCCATGCTGCACTATCTGGTCAGTCGCGCTCGCCTGCATGCCGCCTGGCTGGTGGTGATTTATGGCTTGTTGATGACCGTGCCATTGCCCACCTTGATGATTGTCTCCGGCGTGGGGTTGGCGGATTCCTGGGTGAATTTCCGGGGTCGTATCGATGCGAAACGACCCTCCTGATCCGGGCCCCCTGTCTGGTGATTGCCGCAGGTGTTGGGCCGGGTTTTCGTTGAGATTTTAGTTGAATGAATGAGAGGGTAACAAAATGGACATCATTTTGCTCAAGAAGGTGGTGAACCTCGGCACCATCGGTGACAAGGTTCAGGTCAAACCCGGTTATGGCCGTAATTTTCTGATTCCAACCGGCCAGGCCGTTTCCGCCACGGCCGCCAACCTGAAGGTTTTTGAGGCCCGCCGGGCCGGCCTGGAACGCGATGCCGCCGAATCGCTGGCCACCGCCAAGGTTCGCAAGGAACAGTTGGAGGGTCTGACCGTGACGATTCTCGCGCGTTCTGGCGAAGAAGGACGGTTGTTCGGTTCAATCGGCACGACGGACATTGCCCGCGCCATACAGGCCGCCGGGGTTGCCATCGAAAAACAGGTCATCCGCCTCCCCAAGGGGCCACTGCGGCAGTTGGGTCATCACGAGGTCGAATTGCGGCTTCACCCCGAGGTCAATGCGCGTCTCCCCCTGGAGATCATCCCCGAAGGCTGAGGCTGACCCCAGCGCCGTCAGAATCTTTGTTTGCCCATGGACGCTTTACGGATTCCGCCGCATTCCCTGATAGCCGAACAGGCTATCCTGGGCGGTTTGATGCTGGATATCCAGGCGTGGGAACGGATCACCGGCAAGGTGGGCGAACAGGATTTTTATCGCCGGGAACACCGGCTCATCTTTCGTGCCATCACGTCGCTGGCTGACCGCAATCAGCCTTTCGACGTGGTGACCGTGGGCGAAGAACTGGAGGGGTTGGGTCAGCTGGATGAGGTGGGGGGATTTCCCTATGTGGGTTCCCTGGCCCAGGAGACACCCACTGCCGCCAACATCCTGGCCTATGCCGAGATCGTCCGCGAACATTCCGTGCTGCGCCAGCTCATTTCGGTGGGTACGACGATTGCCAATAGCGCCTTCCGGCCCGAGGGGCGGCGCACCAATGCGTTACTCGACGATGCGGAACGGCAGGTGTTCGAGATCGCCGATCAGCAAACCCGGGGGGGCGGGGGTCTTCAGCCCATCAAACAGGTGCTGGCGCGGGTTGTCGAGCGCATAGAGATACTCTGGCAGCAGGACAGTCCGATCACCGGTGTGGCCACCGGCTTCAAGGATTTCGACGAGATGACGGGAGGTCTGCAACCGTCCGATCTGATCATCATCGCCGGCCGCCCTTCCATGGGAAAAACCACCCTCGCGCTCAATATCGCCGAGAATATCGCGATCCGCAGCCATCGTCCCGTGGCCATCTTCAGCCTGGAGATGTCTGCCGAGCAGCTGGGCACCCGCATGTTGTCCTCGCTCGGCCGGATCGATCAAAAACGGCTGCGCAGCGCCAAACTCAAGGACGAGGAATGGCCGAAGGTGGTCTCGGCCATGGCGTTGATCAAGGATGTCAAACTTTTCATCGACGACTCCGGCGGTTTGATGCCCACCGAGGTTCGTGCCCGGTCGCGGCGAGTCATGCGCGAGCAGGGGGATTTGGCGCTCATCGTCATCGACTACCTCCAGTTGATGGAGGCTCCCGGCGAACACGACAACGAGGTCAGCAAACTCACCATCATCTCCCGCAGCCTCAAGGCGCTCGCCAAGGAACTCCATGTCCCGGTGATCGCCCTGTCGCAATTGAGCCGCAAGCCCGACGACCGCGCCAACCGCCGGCCCGTGATGTCGGATCTGAGAGGCTCCGGCAGCATCGAACAAGACGCCGATGTCGTGGTGTTTATCTATCGTGACGAGGTCTACAATGAAAAAAGCCCGGACAAGGGCATTGCCGAGATCATCATCGGCAAGCAACGCAATGGGCCCATCGGTACCACGAAACTGACCTTTCTCGGCCAGTTCACCAAGTTCGAGAATTTTGTCTCCGACATCTACCTCAAATAAGTGGGGTTTCGGCGGGGATCCCTGTCGCCCGGCGTGGCCTTGGGGATTGCCGTGTGCGGCATCGCTGGCCTGAGTCTGCGAGCCGGATCCCCGGATCTCCCAACCCTCGCCCGCCTTGCAACACGCCTCGGCCATCGTGGCCCCGATGATGCCGGAACCTATGTCAGTGGCAACGTCGGGCTGGCCCACAGCCGCCTGTCGATCATCGACCTCGCGGGGGGTCATCAACCCCTGTTCGCAGAGGACAGCGCATTGGCCCTGGTGGTCAACGGCGAGATCTACAACCATCTGGAGTTGCGCGAGGATCTGGAACGGCGTGGCCATCGTTTTACCACCCGTTCGGATTCCGAGGTCTTGCTGCACGCCTATGTCGAATGGGGCGAGGGATTTTTGGCCCCGGTCTGCGGCATGTTCGCCTTTGCCCTGTATGATCACCGGCGACGCCTCTTGCGGCTGGGCCGCGACCGGCTAGGCATCAAACCGCTATTCATTCAGGAACGTCCCGAAGGGCTGGCCTTCGCCTCGGAGATCAAGGCCTTGCTCGCCCTGGACGGCCCCCGGCCGGGGATCAGTCCGCAGGGACTTGTTGAATACCTGCAAAATCAGCACAGCAGTGGCCGGATCACGGTGCTTGCCGGCATTGAACGGGTACTCCCCGGCGAACTTCTGACGATCACCGATGGGCGGATTCAATCCCGGCATCGCTACTGGACGCCCTGGCAGATCAATCCGCTCGATATCGGCCCCGAGGAGGCTCTGAGACGTTTTGAGCCCCTGATGGAGACGGTCATTTGCCAGCATCTCCGGGCTGATGTGCCGTTTGGGTTATTTTTGTCCGGCGGGGTGGATTCGGCCATCCTCCTGGCCCTGCTCCATCGTTATCATCCCGAACCGGTTCGCACCTTTTCGGTGGGTTTTTCAAATCAGGGGCTCACGGATGAGTTGCCGATGGCCGGGCGCATGGCCCGGCAATTTGGGGCGATACACACGGAACTACGACCGTCACAAGCCGAGCTGTGGGAGATCCTGCCACTCACAGTCTGGGCCGCCGACGACCTGATGCGGGATTATGCGAGCCTGCCCACCGCTCTGCTGGCCCGGCGGGCGGCCCTGGACGTCAAAATGGTTCTGTCGGGCGAAGGGGGCGACGAGGTCTTCGCGGGCTATGGGCGCTACCGGCAAGGGGGGATTGCCCGTTATCTGAAAAATCTCCTGTCGCCCGGCAGCGGCGGCTTCCGCACCCGTGGAACCTTTCGCTTTCCCTGGCCAGGCCGCCTGTTCCGCCCCGCCCTGCGGGACGTTCTGGAAAACGCCCGCGCCCCGGTGCGCGAAGCCTGGGCCGCCGCTCCCGGCAGCTGGAGCAATCTCCAGCGCATGCAGGGGGTGGATCTGAGTGTCGCCCTCCCGGACAACCTGCTGGTCAAGAATGACCGGATGCTGATGGCCTTCGGGCTAGAGGGCCGGGTGCCGTTTTGCGATCATCGTCTAGTGGAATTTGGTCTGGCCCTGCCGGATCGACTCAAGGTCGCGGGCGGTCTCGGAAAGGTCTTTCTCAAGCGTTGGGCGAGCCCCTTTCTACCCCACGAATTGCTCTATGCCCAAAAACGCGGCTTTCATGTGCCCATGGGGGCGGGCTTTACGCCACAACGCCTGGCTCAATGGGCGGTGACCCTGCCCCAGCACCCCGCGCTGATCGACTGGTTCGAGCCCCAGGGTGTCCGGCAACTACTCATGCTAAAAACCCAGAGACAACGCCCGGTTCACCACCGCATGATCTTTGCCCTGCTGCAACTGGCCCTGTGGTATGACCTCTTTGTGGCTGGCGATGGCCATCGTCCGGAGGAGCCGTAATCCGTCGCCAGTCTTCCCATTTGGTAAGATGCTAGATGCCCAGGGTTAGCGACAATTACAACGAGGCGTCAGGTGGAATCAAACATCGGGAGATTTCAAATCCAGCGCAAGCTGGGCGAGGGCAGCCAGGGTACCGTGTACTTGGCGCTGGATCCGGATTTACAGCGACCTGTGGCCATCAAATTGCTGGATAAAACCACGCTCGGCGTGGAGGTCGAGGAGGCGTTTTATCGGGAAGCACGGATCATCAGCCGGATTCAGCATCCCAATCTGGTGTCGATTTATGAGGCCGGCAAACACGCGGGCACACCCTATCTGGTCTTCGAGTATGTAGAAGGACAACTGCTCGACGATCTCGTCAAACAGGGCGAACTGGACATTGGCCGTAGTCTGGGGGTCTTTGTGGGGGTTCTGGAAGGCATGACACAGGCCCATCAGAGTGGCGTCGTCCACCGGGACTTAAAACCTGCCAACATCATTGTCAACAAGGATTGGGAACCCAAGGTGATGGATTTTGGCGTGGCCCGCCGGGTCACCGGACATCGAGAGTGGGACGAGGAGCTGATGGGTTCGCCCCGTTATATGGCTCCGGAATACATCCGCGAGGGCCAGATCAGCCCCCGTGCCGATGTCTTTGCCCTTGGGCTGATCCTGGCGGAGATGCTCACCGGACTCCCGGTCTTTCAGGCCCGTCGCCAAAACGAGGTGTTGCGAGCGATTGTCGAGGATCCCGTGCCGCCGCCCTCGCACAGCAATCCGAAGGTCGACAAACGCCTCGACCAGATCGTCCTCAAGGCGGTAGAAAAAGATCCTGACCAGCGTTTTGCCAACGCCGGCGAGATGCTCACCCTGGTCAACGGCTACCGCGATAGTCTCGCGGATACCGGGGGTACCAAGGACAACCGGAGTACCGTGGATTTTCTGATCCGGCGCATGTCCCACAAGGGCGATTTTCCAGCACTCTCCACTTCCATCCAGTCGCTCAATGCTATCGCCAACACCGAGGATCGCAGCGTTTCAGAAATCTCCCGGGTGATTATCAAGGATTTTGCCCTCACCAACAAAATCCTCAAGGTCGTGAATTCGTCGTATTACGCCAACTTCGCAGGCACGGTCAGCACCGTCTCCCGGGCCGCCCTGGTGCTGGGAATGGGAACGCTTCGCCAGCTATCCTCCTCGTTGATCTTCTTCGAACACCTCCACAACAAGGGCCAGGCCGACAAGATCAAGTCCCAGGTGTCGGCCGCCCTGTTCAGCGGCGTGGTGGCGGCACGGCTACCCCAACGCCTGAACCGCGAATCAGGTGAAGAGTATTTTTTGACCGCCATGATGCAAAACCTCGGCAAACTGCTGGTTAACTATTATCTGCCGGAAGAGGCCGAGGAAATTGACCGTCTGGCCGGGCAAAACACGGCCGCAACCAAGGCCCAGCGCAACGTGCTGGGGGCCACCTTTCAGGAAATCGGGCAGGGGATTGCCCAGGCCTGGAATTTTCCCGTCTCGCTGAGCGTTACAATGCGCGACTTGCCTGAAGGCGATTTAAAACCCTCTCGCAACGACACCGAAAATCGTTTTATGACCGCCGGGCTGGCCAACGAGATTGCCCAGACCACCCTGTCCGGCGAGTTGTCGAACGAAAGTCGGATCCATCTGCTCTCAAATCGCTTTCATGACGCCCTGGGGGTCGATTTTAACCGGCTTCAGAGCGTGATTCAGGTCGCCACGCGCGATTTTCAGGCGATGTATCGGGATCTGGCCACCCCGGGGCCGCCCAACAGCTTTGTCCGTGCCCTGCTCGGGCGTGACTCGACCAAGCTCGCCGCAGCACCCGGAGCCATTGGCAATCCGTCCATCACGGCACCCATCACCACTGCCGCGACGATACCCACCTCGGAAGCCGAAGCCCTGCTGACCGACGGATTGCAGGAAATCAGCAATATTCTGCTCAAGAACGGGAAAATCGATGAGGTCTTCAACGTGGTGTTGGAGGTCATCTATCGCTCCATGTCGTTGCAACGAGTGCTGCTGTGCCTCAAGGACGCGATCGGCCAGAACTTCGTAGCCCGAGTCAGCATTGGCCACAACGCCGATGATTTTTCACGTCGTTTCCGTTTCCCCATGGCCTTCGAAAAGAACGTTTTTCACGCGGCATTGCGCAACAACGTCGATATCTATATTTCCGATGCCCAGGATTCCAAAATCGCCGTTGATATTCCCAACTGGTACAAACGCATCAGCGATGCCCGATCTTTTTTGCTATTCCCCCTGTCGGTCGGTGGCAAACCGGTGGGATTGCTGTACGGCGATCATCCGCTGCCGTCCGGGATCGATGTGACCACCAAGAAGCTCAATCTCCTCAAAACGCTCCGCAACCAGCTGATGTTGGCGTGCCGGACGAAACGCTGACAGCCTTTCACGGATCAGGTGTTGCCTGGTGATGTCCGCCCTGGATTTATTGCTGGCCCGTTTACCCCCCGCGCCTTGCCGGATCTTGACGGTGAGCCAGGATGGTGGTGCCCCGCTACAGGCTATTTCAACGGTCTGCCTCCGCTGGGAGTCCGTTGACGCGCCACCCGGATCCTTCGACCGGATTGTCTGTAAGAACAGCCTCCGCGCCGTCGATCCCTTGATGCTCTTTTCCAGGGCCTTTGAGCTACTGGCAGAGGAGGGTGAGCTCCTGATTCTCGGCGAATTTGCCTTGCGGCGCACTGCGGAAGACCGGGGAGAACGGCCTCTCCTAAAACACGGTGTGGTTCTCGCGGAACGTCATGGATTCAGCCTGGTGGAAGCGATCGATACCGCGCCAGAAACCGATCTATCCGACCTGTGGGGCGTCCGGCTCTTGCGTCTCAAAAAGGGCGCGTCGCCCCGGTGGCGCATCGGCGAGGTCACCAAGGCCCATCAAGCCGAGATGCGGCGGCTCTTCAGGGAGGTTTTTGGTCACGACATGAATGAGGCGCATTGGCACTGGAAATATGCCGAAGGACGAGGCCAGGCGATGGGTGCGTGGCGTCATGACGAGCTAATTGCCCATTACGGGGGCACCACCCGGGAGATTCTTTACTTGGGCGAGCCTCGATTCGGCTTGCAATTATGTGATGTCATGGTGAAAAAAACGGATCGCGGCACCCTGTCCCGAAAAGGGCCGTTTTTTCTGGTGACGGCGACCTTTCTGGAAAAACACTTGGGCTTTGGCACGCGACATCCGGTGGCCATCGGCTTTGCCAACGAACGCAATCGCAAGGTTGCGGACAGACTGGGGCTGTATGCTGGCGAGGTCGACCGGATGGTCGAGGTGAGCTGGATACCCCAAAAATCCAGACCGAGCTTCTGGGTAGAAGTGATCAGCTTCCCTCGGGCTGCCAGCCAGGGCGAGCGGCTTGTTACGCGCCTCTGGGCCGCGATGAAAAAGGATTTCACGGCGAGCCTGATTGGGCTGCGTGATTGGCGCTATATAAAACACCGTTATCTCGATCATCCCGACAAGACCTATGAGATTTTTGTCATTCGCAACCGTTTGGGCAGAGTCCCGAGGGGTTTGGCAATCTGCCGCCGGCAGGATCGGGTTTGCGAGATTCTCGACCTCATCGGGCCACTCCGGAATATGCGCCTGATGATCGAACAGATGCGGCATCTTGCCTGCCGTCTGGACGTCGATCGGCTCTATGTTTGGGTCACCGCGCACCATGCCAGATGGTTTGAAAATACCGGAGAAACCCTGACCGATATAAACATTTCCATCCCCGCCAACCTTTGGACTGAGGGCCCCCCAGTGGAACAGATGCTTAACTGCTGGTGGCTAATGTCGGGCGATACCGATTTCCGGTAACCTGGAAAATTCATCAAGACCCTGGTTTTTTGTTAGGATTCACGTCGGGATAGAGTCTGTTACCTTTTTTGAGAAACCCCTCGCAATCGCAACATGGCAGAGCCACCCTCCCTCAATGACCTGAACACCTGGGGCCAGGAAATCGACGCCCTGGCGGCCAAGTTGCGTTCCGATGGCTGGGATCGGCTGCGAGGTGTGCGGATGATTCATGCCGCCTCCCGAGTCTGGGAGGCCTGCCAGGCCACGGGCTGGATCGAGGCCTCGGGCCGTGCCGAGGAACTCACCGCAATGTTGCAGCATTTCGTGCGGGATCCACCCCCTCCCCGACGCCTGGATGCCTTGCTGCATTCGGCGGAGCTGTTGGCCCGGTTGTTGACTCGTGCCTGTCTGTCCGCCGACATCGATCCGGATTACCTGCCCGTGCGGCCCCATGACTGGATATTTCTCCTGGTCGGGAAGGGTCTGGAGATCTCCGCCCCCCTGTTTCAGAGCCTCTGCACGCTGGGCTTTCGGGTCGACTGTCTGGTGGATGACCTCAAGACCCTGGCACCCTTCGAGCCAGGTCAGGTCATTCTGGTGGCCCATGCCAGCTGGCTCTCCGAACACCCGGAAGGCATCCAAAGACTCCGAGATAGTCCCCTCCTGTCGGCATCCTGCCTGGTCGCGATCGAGGACACCCAGGATTTTTTGAGCCGGATCCGGGCACGGCAGGCCGGGGCCAGGGTGTTGTTCGAGAGTCATCAAGAAGCCTCGCACCTCATCGATGCCCTGTCGGGAGTCGCCTGGATGCCCTCTACCCCCTATCGGGTGATGATGCTGGACGACAACAGCGGGGTTTTGCATTTTCACGCCAGCCTGCTACAGGAAAAGGGCTTCGAGGTGATGGCCCTGGAGGATCCTGTCGCGGCACTGGAATTCATGGATGTGTTCGATCCCGAGGTGCTGGTGCTGGATGTGGTCATGCCCGCTTGCCGGGGTACGGATTTGGCGGCTCTGTGCCGTCGCGACAAGCGTTTTGCCCACTTGCCGGTGATCTATCTTTCCGCCTACACGGAACTCGCTAATCAGCTGGATGCCCGGGAAGCGGGCAGCGAGGATTATCTGGTCAAACCCGTCGAGGGTTTGCTACTGGTCTCCGCAGTGCAAACCCGCGCCCGTTGGCGCCGCCAGTTTGAAAGAACCTATCGCCAGCAGCGCCAGGCCTGGCGGCAACTCGAGCAGCTGCGTGCGGCCCTGGATGCTCATGCCCTGGTCTCCATCACCACCACCGATGGCACCATTGTCCACGCCAACGAGAAGTTTTGCGAGATCACGGGCTACCGCCAGGAAGAACTCATCGGCCGCAACCATCGCATCTCGAATTCTGGTCATCATCCGCCCGAATTTTTCAGCAACCTGTGGCGAACTATCTCTTCCGGCCGTATTTGGCAAGGCGAGATTCAAAACCGCTGCAGGGACGGCAGTCTGTACTGGACACAAGCCACCCTCTTTCCCCTGCTGGACGAGCGGGGACACCCAGAACGCTTTGTGGCCATCCGCACCGACATCAGCAGGCAGAAACAAATGCAGGAGGAACAGGATCGTCATGCCCGGTTGATGGCGCTGGCCTGCCAATGCCTTCAACATTACATCACTACGGCCAACCTGCACGATACCGCTGTCCGGCTGTTAGACGGCCTCCTGCCCCTGGCCGATAGCCCTCATGGCTGCCTCGCGGAGGTACTGCACGACCCGGATGGTACCCTTCACATCAAGACGCAGGCCGGCACGGGCACGCCGCCCGGCTATTTCGACAGGATTTTTGAGACCGTCATCCAGAGCGGCCAGATCACTATCACCACCATCACCTCCGAGCCGCATGGCGATCCGCCACCGTCCGATGCCTTGGGCATCCCGGTGTATTACGGCGAAACCCTGGTAAGCCTGATGGGTCTCGCCGGTCGGCCCGGTGGGTATGATCCTGCCCTGGTCACCTTCCTCGCCCCCCTCACCGCCGCCTATGCCAGCCTTTTGGAGTCTGCTCGTCTGCGGCGTTTCCAGCAAATGGTCATCGATGAACTCGCTCAAACGCATACCGTATCCCGGACTATCGGGAAAGAGGGTTTGCCGCTGATGCCGGCGGAAAGCGGCCGAGAGGAGGCGGTATCGCGTCACCATCTCCTGGTGGTCGAAGATAATCCCGCCAATCAGGCGGTATTGCGAATGCAGCTGGAGGCTCTGGGATTTACCGTGGATGTCGCCAACAATGGCCAGGAGGCTCTGTCGCAATGGCCGTTGAATCGCTATGACCTGCTCCTGGTGGATCGTCACATGCCGGTTCTGGATGGCCTGGCGCTGACCCGTGCGATCCGGGCCGCCGAACGGGCCGAGGGCGGTCATATCCCGATCATTGCCATCACCGCCGACCGCCTGGAAGAGGCCGAGGCGTCCTGTCGCGACGCCGGCATGGATGACATCCTGAGTAAACCCATCGAAATGACCGCGTTGCAGGACATCATCAGGCGCTGGCTGCCCGCCAAGGATCTTCACAAGACTCTGGTGTCGGCCCCTCCTACCGAAACGTCGGCCCACGCCATCCGGGTTTTAGACATGACCGTGCTGACGCGCATCACCGGCGATATCCACCCCAAAGCCATGCGTCAGCTGATCGATTTGTTTATCACCGCCGCCCAATCCGACCTGGCGCTGTGCCGTTTGCATCTGCATTACCGGGATGGCGAGGCCCTGGCCGAAAGCATGCATAAACTCAAATCCTCCTCCGCCACGGTGGGTGCCCAGCGTTTTTCCCAACTGGCCACCAGTCTTGAGGAATTGGGTCAAAAGGGCGAAATGATCAAAGCCATGCCCCTCTTCGATGAATTGGTCGGTTGCCTGGCCGATGTCGAAGCCAGCGCGGCTCGTCTAATTCTGCCCGAGGGATTTCCCGCAGCGATCGTGGATCCCCTGCCGGACAGCGGAAAACCCTGCCATATCCTGATCATTGATGACGACGCCGTGATCCGCCACCAACTCCGCCTGCTGTTGAGTTCGCAGGGGATTTCCGAAGTCTTGTCGGTGGCGGATGGCCGTTCGGCGCTCTTGGAGCTGGAACGCCCGGACAACCAAATCGACATGCTGTTTTGCGATCTTCACATGCCGGAGATGGACGGCATTGAACTCCTGCGCCGGTTGGCCGCATCGGGTTTTAGTGGGGGTGTCATCCTGATCAGCGGGGTGGAGGCACGCTTGCTCCAGACTACCGCCGAGCTGGTGCGTCTCCAGGGACTGAATCTTGTGGGAACCCTGCAAAAACCCGTCACCCGGGAAGCGCTGTCATTGCTTTTGAAAAGCGCCTGCCTGAAATCCGTCGTGCCCAATCCGCCCCACCGGCAGATCACCGTGACACCCGAGGACATCCTCGATGGACTGAAAAACAATGAATTCGAGATTTATTTTCAACCCAAGGTCGACGCCGCCACCCTGCGACCCGTCGGTGTCGAGGCTCTGGCACGCTGGCAGCGGGCAACGGGCGAGCAGATTCCTCCCGATATCTTCATCAAGGTCGCCGAACAACACGGCCTCATCGGTGCCCTCTCGGAGATGCTGCTCACCAAGGCGTTTGTGGGCAGTGCCCGGCTCTCCCAGGCAGGGTATCCCCTCGGCCTGGCGGTCAATCTTTCCGCCGCCTGGCTGTTCGATGTCCGGTTGCCCGAGTTCATTCAAACCCATTTGCACAAGACCGGACTCCGGATCAAGGACATCGTCCTCGAAATCACCGAAACCGGGGTGATGGCGGATCTGACCAGTGCGCTGGATGTCATGACGCGCCTGCGGCTGAAGGGATTTAAACTATCCATCGACGATTTTGGCACCGGGTATTCGTCGATCGACCAACTACAACGAATTCCCTTCGACGAACTTAAGCTCGATCGCAGTTTTGTTCAGCGGGCCGCGCAAAGCACCTCGTCCCGCACCATCCTGGCCTCGTCCCTGGAGATGGCCAGAAAGCTGGGTCTGACCACCGTGGCCGAAGGGGTCGAGACCCAGGCCGACCTGGATCTGGTGCGGGGATTGGGCTGTCATCTGGTTCAGGGCTGGCTGATCGCCAAAGCCATGCCGGTCGAAGATCTGATCCTGTGGCTCAAAACCCAACCCGCCCATTGAACAAGATGCCACGCCTGACAGGGCTGCTGGTCTGGCTGGTCTGGGGGTGGATGCCATTGGCCCTAAGCCAGGAAAGCCAGGAAACCGTCTCCCTACAATTGAAGTGGCACCATCAATTTCAGTTCGCGGGATATTACGCGGCACTGGAACAGGGTTATTACCAGACGGCGGGGCTGGCGGTTCGTCTCCTCGAAGGGAGCCCCACCCGGGATGCCGTGGCGATAGTCGTCGCGGGACAGGCGGATTTTGGTATCAGCAATAGCGAACTGCTCCTGCACCGCTATCGCGGTGCGCCGGTGGTGGCCCTGGCCGCAGTCATCCAGCACTCGCCGCTGTCGTTGCTGGTGCGGCGCGATAGCGAGATTCGCAACGTCCGCGACCTGGCCGGACGGCGGTTGATGATGGGGCCCGACGCCGCCGAATTGCTGGCCTATTTCAAACAGGCCGGGCTCACCGCAGATCACTTCGAGAAATGGCCCCAAAGCCAGAATGCCCTGGATCTCCTCAAAGACCAACAGATCGACGGCGTGACAGCCTATATCACCAACCAGGCCTTTCTCATGCACAAGGCCGGCATCGCGACCTTTGAACTGCGCGCCATCCAGGGCGGCATCGACTTTTACGGCGACACCCTATTCACCACCGAGACGCAAATCCGTCAACACCCTGAGCGGGTAGCCGCCTTCCGGGCAGCCAGTCTGAAGGGCTGGGATTATGCGCTGAACCATATCGACGACCTGGTCGAACTGATTCAATCCCGCTATGCCCCCCATAAAACCCGCGAACAGCTGCTCTGGGAGGCGGAGGGCTATCGCCAGTTGGTTGTGCCCGACATCGTGGAACTCGGCCACATGAGCCCCAATCGCTGGCGTCACATTGCCGACACCTATGCCGAACTGGACATGCTCCCGCCCGGTTATGACTTTTCTGGTCTTCTTTACAACCCCTCAGCCTTTGACCTGAGCGCCCTGCATCCCTGGCTAGGGGGTGGACTGCTGATCATCCTGATGCTATCAATCTTCAGTCTCCACATCCTTTTCAGACGGCGCACCCTACAGCGAGCTTACGCACAACAGGAAAAAATGGCCGCCAACCTCCCGGGGGCCATCTACCAGTACCATCTGCGAACCCGTGGCGGTGGCGGTTTTCCCTATGTCAGCCAGGGCATTCGCGAACTCGCCGGGATTTCTCCAGAAGCCCTCCATGACAACGATACCCCTCTGTGGGCACAGCTACATCCCGGCGATCTCGCCCGGATCATCGACTCCCGCGCGGCATCGGCACGTCACCTCACCACCTGGTCTTTCGAAGGCCGCGTCCACCACCCCCAGAGGGGCGAAATCTGGTGGGCGGGGAAGGGAACACCGGAACGCCTGCCCAACGGCGATACCCTGTGGTACGGATTCCTCACCGACATCACCGATTTCAAACATAACGAAGAGGCCTTGGCGCATGCCAAGGAGGTGGCCGAGACGGCCAATCAGGCCAAATCCACCTTTTTGTCGAGCATGAGCCATGAGGTGCGTACCCCACTCAACGCCATCCTGGGTTTTGCACAGCTCTTGGAGATGCAGGGATCCGCCCCGTTGACGGAGGGGCACCGCGAAGCCATTCGGCATATCCTGAGCAGCGGCCAACATCTATTGCATATCATCAACGAGGTGCTGGATCTGTCGCGCATCGAGGCAGGCCGGCTGGATCTCACGATCAAGCCCGTGCCGGTGGATGCCGTGATTCAAAGCGCCGCCGACCTGGTGGCCTCGCTGGCGCAAAAACGGGGCATCACCCTACATCTACCCCAGAGTACACCCTGGATCGTCCAGGCCGACGAGGGACGGCTGCGGCAGGTTCTATCCAATTTCCTGTCCAATGCCGTGAAATATAACCGGGTGGGCGGTTCGGTAACCCTGTCCTGTCAACCGGATAAAGAGGGACTCCGGATGAGCGTGACCGATACCGGAGCCGGCATTCCAGAAGCACGATTCAATGAACTTTTTCAGCCTTTTCACAGGCTGGGTGCCGAACAAACGGCGGTGGAGGGCAGTGGTATCGGCCTGGTGATCTGCCAGCGGCTGATCGAGACCATGGGGGGGTGTATCGGTTTTGAAAGCCGTGTCGGCACGGGCAGCACCTTCTGGGTCGAACTGCCTCTGGCCTCCCAAAGGGTCGAGCCCGCCTCACCCCTGGTCAAAACGACAGCGCCCGAATCCACACGGATTACGGGCCGAGTATTATATGTGGAAGACAACCGGGTCAATCGTCTCATGATGAGCCATGTGTTTCGCCGCCTACCCAAGGTCGAGTTGCAGCTCGCGGAAAGCGCCGAGGAAGGACTGGCCATGATCGGGCAATCACTTCCGGATCTGGTGCTGATGGATATCAATCTACCCGGCATCAGCGGCATCGAGGCCTTGAAGATCCTCAAGGCCGATGATCGAACCACCAGGATTCCGGTGATTGCCGTCAGCGCCGCAGCCATGGAACGGGAAATCGCAGAGGGGCTCCAGGCCGGTTTCCATGGCTACCTCAGCAAGCCCATCAATATCCCGCAACTGTTAGAACAACTCCACGCCATTCTGGGCTAGATCCACCGCCAGGGTTTTCGAGGTTACACTGTCAACCAGGCACTCACCAGCGACCCCCAAGAGTTTCCCCTCATGACCACGACCCAACGTAACCCGCTCCCCTGGATCCTGATTTTCACCACGGCCCTGACCTGGCAGCCCCTGGCTGCGGCCGAAATCACCGCCCGGCTTTCGAGATCCCAAATCAACCTGGGCGATACCGTGCAATTATCCCTGGAGGCCAGTGTTGATCTGGAATCCCCGCCGGATCTCTCGCCGTTGGCACCAGATTTTCAGATCGTCGGCCACCAGCAAAGTCAGAATGTTCAGGTACTCAATGGCCAACGCCAAACCCGTTTGACGTTGGCCCTGCAACTCTTGCCCCACCGCAGCGGTTCGCTGACCATTCCCGCCATCTCCTTTGGCCAGGATAGCACTCCCCCGCTGGCCCTGAACGTACTCGACAACCGCCCGTCCGGCGACAGGCTTGCCAACGAACTTCCGGCCATGATGCCAGGCATGCCAGGCATGCCACCGTCCGTACTCTCCCCTTGTCAGCCCGACCCGGTACCCCCCGCCGCGTCGCCACCCGCTTCCCCTTTCTGGCCGGTCATTACAATCCTGC
>JBAXSA010000005.1:0-27369 GCA_037130945.1 Pseudomonadota bacterium
TGGAGGCGTTTGACCCATTCGTCAAGGCGGGAAGGCATGATCTTCGGCGATGTCTGGCAAGGGTTGAAGGGCTTATTAGTCTAAGGTACCAGGGCTCGGCGGCGCTCGATGCGGCGGGCGAATTCGCCCATCACGATACGATAAAGATCCTCTTTCAGCACGCTGTCTTCAACCCCCGCGTCGATGCTGGGGTTGTCGTTGACCTCGATGACATAGATGCCATCGGCGGCCTGCTTGAGATCCACGCCATACAGGCCATCGCCAATCAGGTTGGCGGCCTTGAGGGCGATATCCACCACCTCGGGGGGCACCACCTCGACCGGCCAGGTCTTGGACGGGCCTTCCGTGACGCTGCCGGAGGCTTCGTGCTTGTAGATCTGCCAATGCCGCTTGGACATGAAATATTGGCAGGCAAAGATGGCACGGCGATCAATCACCCCGATGCGCCAGTCAAACTCGGTGTAGGTGTAGGCCTGGGCCAGAATCAGCTCGGATTGTTTGAAAAGCCGTCCGGCGACCTCGCGAAGCCCGGTGCCATCTTCCACCTTAAAAACCCCGCGGGAAAATGAACCCTCGGGAAATTTCAGCACCATCGGAAAACGCAAGCCCTCTTCCACCGCCTGCAAATCCTGACGGCCGACCACAAAGGTCTTGGGGATTGGCACCCCATTGGCGCGTAGCAGTTCGGTTAGATAAACCTTGTTGGTGCAACGAAGGATCGAGGTGGGGTCGTCGATCACCACCATCCCCTCCTTTTCGGCCTTTTTGGCGAACCGGTAGGTGTAGTGGCGAATGTCGGTGGTGTCGCGGATGAACAGGGCGTCGAATTCCGCGAGACGCCCGAAATCCTTGCGCTGAATCACCTCGACATCCATCCCCAGGGCCTTGCCGGCCCGCACGAAGCGCTCGATGGCCCGGTCGTTGGAGGCCGACAGGGTTTCCTTGGGATCGTGCAGGATCGCCAGATCGTACCGGGGGATCTGCGGCAACCGGGGTGGCCGCCAGCGATTCTTCAGATAACTGGCCAGCGCCTCTTGAAAAGCCGGCCAGCAATCCTTGCGCAGCCGGTAGAGGGCCAGGGGACGGATGGTGATGATCCGCCAACGCTCTTCGCGTTCAAAACGCACCCGCAGCAAGGGGCAGGGGAAGGCCTCGAAGATTTCCCGGGCCAAGGCGGCCACCGAGGCGGGATAGGTGGTTTCGCATTGCCCAAAATAGATGTCGAGATCGAACCGGGTTTGTTCGCCACCGCCCGCGCCACTGCCCTGGAAGGCCTTTTCCACCACTTGATCGAGATCGCCCACGGCAATGCCGTAGATCGACCGGCTGGAGAGATCCAGGAAGGTGCGCACCGAGGGAATGACCCGGTGTCCCCGGGCTTCGGCCAGCAACGAACAGTAGTAGCCTACCCCTAGGTACTTGTGGCTGCGGCAGAGGTTGATGACCTGGGCTGCGCGCAAGCGAAAGTAGGTGGGTTCGGTGATGTAATCATCGAGTAGCACCACCTCGGCCTTGGGAAATTCGGGCTTCCAGTCGGAGGCGTCCTCGACCACCACGATTTGAACCGCCATCCGGGCCTACCCCGTCGTCTGCGGGTTGGTCTGACTGCTGCATGTGCCAGGCGGATACCGCCAGAGGGCAGCGTGTTGGGCGATTTTGCCATAGCAGGCCATGTGTTCGAAGTCGTTTTTCAGAATTTTCAGAATTAAAATTTTCATGGTGTGTGAATTTCTCCTGATGAATGCGAAAGAAACTGGAGCAGCTTTTTTTCAAATCGCAGAGCCTCCATGTGATCCTGGTAATAATTCGGGTAATGGCCAAACTGCCGGTAACCCAGGCTCGCGAATAGGGCGAGGGAGGTAGGATTGTCACGGCGCACCTCGAGGCGCATGGCGGCACAGTCCCGATCCCGGGCCGCCTGCTCGGCGGCCATTACCAGCGCCCGGCCGGTACCCTGTCCCTGATGGCCGCTGGACACCGCGAGCGAATACAAACGCGCCAGCGAGGTGCCGGTGCGATAGAACACCAGGACATAACCGCACAGCTCGTTCTCCCTCTCGTCCACCAGCAGGCTGACACGCCCGCGCGTCAGCAGATACCGGAACTGGCGCGGCGAGATACGGTCACTGTCGAAGCTGGAGTTTTCCAGCCCGGCCAGGGCGTGGGCATCCGTCAGGGTGGCGGGGCGAATCATGACGTGGCGATGGGCACCCGATTATTTTTTCTTGACGGGAACGGGTTGTTCCTGCCCTATCAAGCCCAAGTCTTCCAGACACTGCGCGAGGTAGGCGGGGAGTTCCTCGGTTTTGACATCCTCCTCCTTGGCATAACGGTGGCAGGCCTTTTCGTAGTCCTCGGGCGGAGGAATGGCGGCCAGCGCCGTAACGGTGATCAACAAAATGGCTAGCAATAGCGACCCTTGGCGGGACATGGGCACACTCCTGAATGGGTCAAGGTTTTTTCGGCGGGGTTCCCTAGAGATCGGCCTTCGGAGGCGTTGCTGCGGGTTCTAGTTGGGAAGCGATATAGGCCAGGGTGATGCCGGACTCCCGAGCCCAGATGAGTTCCAGACGCCAGGGCTCGGCCTGGGGTTTCCACACCATCAGGATGCGGGCCTCGCCGCGACGGATCGCGCCCACACGGTTGGCCAGCGCGGGGGGCAACTCCGGGGGAAACTGCGAATGATCTTCGGCAGGCCCGTATTTGGCGCTGACGGCATCCCGAACCTCTTCGAATTGATGGAGTCCCTCATCCCGATACTGGCGCAAAACTTTATAGATACGCTCCTGTTGGGACATCACAAAGAGGCGGCCGAGGCCATCCGAATACACCAGACCTAGCCGTTCACCCTCGGGAATCCGTAGTTCCGGCGGCTGTTGCGCGGCCAAGGCTCTGGCGTCGCCCCCCAGACAAAAACGGTTGAAGACCTGTTTTAAGCACTCCTCGGCCCGCCCTGTGGCGGGCCATAGAACCGCAATCAGGGTTCCCAGCAGGAGGGCGTGAAAGCCGTGCGACCGGGGCGCAAGGATCATAGGGAAACTCCAGGCCGCAGGGGCCAAATACCAGATTCGGGAGTAAATTGCGCCCAAACCGGACAGTGGTCGGAAGGCCGTTCCATGTCGCGAATATCCAGGGCAATGCCGGATGCCATCAGGTTATGACGCAACGGCTGGGTGCCGAGCAGCAGGTCGATTCGCAGGCCGTGCCGTGGATCCTGCTCAAAGCCACGGCTACGGTAATCGAACCAGCTGGCGGCGGGTGCTTTGGGTTCGGTCAGCCGGAACAGGTCAAATAATCCCCAGTGTGACAACCGCGCCAGCCATTCCCGTTCCTCGGGTAAAAAGCTGCATTTGCCGCTCCTCAACCAGCGTCGGGCATTGTCATCGCCAATGCCGATATCCGCGTCCCCCGGAGCCACGTTCATGTCTCCCATCAACAACAGGGGTTGCGAGGGATCACAGTGATCTATCAGATAGCGGGCCATATCGGCGTAAAACCGGGCCTTGGCGGGGAACTTGACCGGATGGCTGCGGGTTTCACCCTGGGGAAAATAGGCGTTGATGACCGTTAGGGGTAGCTGATCCTGGCCGATATCGTAAACCCCCGTGATGACGCGCCGTTGGGCGTCGGGTGCGTCCCACGGAAAGCCGGTTGTGATCGAGCGCACCGGATGGCGGCTCCACAGAGCCACGCCATAGTGGGATTTTTGGCCAAACCAATCGGCCCGATAGCCTAGATCCGCCGCCAGATGACCCGGGGCGGAGGCATCCTCGACCTTGGTTTCCTGTAGGCCCAGGATGTCCGGGTGGTAGGCCGCCGCCAACGCCTGAAGCTGGTGGGGCCGGGCCCGAACCCCGTTGACGTTAAAGGACATGGGGGTCAGCAAGGGCACCCCCGCCGGATCACACTAAACGAATTGAACACGAGATTTCCCTGATACCTGAATGGCGCACATTATGAAACATTTTCGCGCCAGACTTCATGCTCTGAAGAATTATGCGTAAGGTGACAGAGCTTGCGCTGTGCCCAGCAAGAGCGAACGCCCCCGCATGGCGGCGGGCCTTGGCAGACCCATCAGATCCAGCACCGTCGCGGCAATCTGCTGAATGCCGCCTCCCATCGTTAGGTGCCAGGCCTGTCGATCAACGACCAGACAGGGCACCGGATAATGGGTGTGCTGGGTATGGGGCTCGCCGGTGGCGGGGTCGACCATCTCGTCGCAATTGCCATGATCGGAGGTGAGCAGGGCCGAATAACCCTGTGCCACGGCGGCATCAAGTACTCGCCCAGCCTGGGTATCGAGTACCTCCACCGCCTGGATCACGGCCTCTCGCATGGCACTGTGCCCGACCATGTCGCCATTGGCAAAATTCACCACGATGAAGGAATAGCGTCCGGAGATGATGGCCCGGATCACCTCATCGGCCACTGCCGGGGCGCTCATTTCGGGTTGCAGATCGTAGGTCGCCACCTTGGGTGAGGGCACGATCACCCGATCCTCCCCCGGATAAGGCTCATGACGGCCGCCGTTAAAAAAATAGGTGATATGGGCGAATTTCTCGGTTTCGGCACAGTGAAATTGGGCGAGATTCAAATCCGACAAATATTGGCCCAGGGTGATGGCGGGACGTTCCTGGGTAAAAGCGTAGGGCAGTCCAAGAGCCTCCTCGTACTGGGTCATGCAGACCGGTGACAGGGGTTGAAAAGACCCGCGATGGAAGGCCGTAAAATCTGCCTGACAGAGGGCACGCACCATCTGGCGCGGGCGATCCTTGCGAAAATTAAAGGCGATCACGGCATCATCCGGAAGCATGGGACAGCCTTCGCCAATCACCGTCGGGAGGATAAACTCATCGTCCTCGCCATGCCGGTAAGCGGCGTCGATGGCCCCACAGGAACTTCCGACCCGTCGTCCCTCGGCCAGCACCAGGGCGCGGAAGGCCTGCTCAATACGTTCCCATCGGTGATCGCGATCCATCGCGTAGTAGCGTCCCGAGAGGGTGGCGATCCGTCCATCCGCCGCACCCAGGGCGGCTTCCAGGGGCGGGAGGTAGTCGCTCGCGCAGCGGGGTGGCGTGTCGCGGCCATCGGTGACCATGTGGACGATAGGCTGGACGCCCTGCTGATGGGCCATTTGAATCAGTGCCAACAGATGGTTGAGATGGCTATGCACCCCGCCATCCGAGACCAGACCCCACAGATGCACGCGGCGCGGTTGATCGCCGGTTCGCTGAAGCGCGGAGAGCAGTGCCGGATTTTTGAAAAAACTGCCGTCCGCGATGGCGTCATCAATAATGACCAGATCCTGGCGGACAATACAGCCGCTGCCGAGCGTGATATGACCGACCTCGGAGTTGCCCATTTGACCGTCCGGCAAACCGCAGGCCCGCCCCGAGGCCTCGATGACGCAATGGGCATGATGGGCAAAATAGTCATCGAAGCGCGGTGTGTGAGCCAGCGCGATGGCATTGTGGGCCTTGCTGGGATTGACTCCGAAGCCGTCCAGGATAATCAGGACGACCGGGGCGCGAAGGGCGGGAGACTGCTGCATGATGTCGATGGCCTTAAAACATAAAGTTGGGTGACTAAATCGGGTGAATAAAAAGGGGCAAACGTCAAGCGGGGGAGAAAGCGAGTGCCCAGCCGGTCGGGATGTTCTAAAATGGTCAATTTTATTGGCAAGTGCTTCCGGGAAACAGACTCATGCCGTTTCATCCCTCTCCGTCAGGGGCTTCATGACCTACTCCGCCCTGTTGTCTGGCATCAATGGCCCGGAGGATTTGCGGTGCCTGCCTCCGGATCATTTGCCCCGGCTGGCTTCGGAGTTGCGGCATTTTTTGATTGATACCGTGTCCCGCACGGGCGGACATTTGGCGGCGGGTTTGGGCGTGGTGGAACTCACCATCGCGCTGCATGTCGTCTTCGACACCCCGCGAGATCGTCTGGTCTGGGATGTGGGGCATCAGGCCTACCCGCACAAGATTCTGACAGGACGAAAGGACAAGATGGCAGGGTTGCGCCAGTGGGGAGGGCTGTCGGGTTTTCCGCGCCGCGAGGAAAGTCTTTACGATACTTTTGGGGTGGGACACTCCAGCACCTCGCTGGGGGCCGCGCTGGGCATGGCCATTGGGTTGCGTCACTGCGGCGAAAACCAGGTCGTGATTGCGGTGATTGGCGATGGTGCCCTGGGCGCGGGCATGGCCTTCGAGGCCCTTAATCATGGCGGATCCCTGGATGAAAACCTGCTGGTGGTGCTGAACGACAACGATATGTCGATTTCCTCGCCGGTAGGAGCGATCAGCAGCCACTTGGCCCGTCTTCTCTCCGGTAGCCTCTACACACAGGTTCGGGAGGGTAGCAAGGCGGCGTTGCGCCGTCTACCCCAACTGCGCAACTGGATGGGGCGCTGGGAAGAACACATGAAAGGCATGCTGATGCCGGGCACCCTGTTCGAGGAACTGGGGTTTAACTACATCGGGCCCATCGATGGCCATGATCTGCCGGTGCTGATCACAACCCTGCGCAACATGAAGGCCATGAAGGGCCCCCGCCTGCTGCATGTGATTACCCGCAAGGGCATGGGGTATGCGCCGGCCGAGAACAACCCGATGGGCTTCCACGGGGTCAGTCCCTTCGAGCGCGAGACGGGTTTTCCTCGTCATGGCGCAGGGAAAACCAGCGCCGTGCCGACCTATACCCAGATCTTCGGTGACTGGCTATGCCAGCTAGCCGCCCAGGATTCGCGTCTGGTGGCCATCACCCCCGCGATGTGCGAGGGGTCGGGTCTGACCCGCTTCGCCCGTGAGTTTCCGGATCGCTACTTCGATGTCGGGATCGCCGAACAACATGCCTTGACCCTGGCCGCCGGGCTGGCGTGCGAAGGCCTAAAACCGGTGGTGGCGATCTATTCCACCTTTTTGCAGCGGGCGTATGATCAGCTGATCCATGACATTGCCCTGCAAAATCTCGACGTTACCCTGGCGGTTGACCGGGGCGGACTGGTCGGGCCCGATGGTGCCACGCACGCCGGCAGTTTCGATCTGGGATTTGCCCGGATGGTGCCGAACCTGGTGGTGGCAGCGCCTGCGGATGGTCACGACTGCCGCAGTCTGTTGCAAGCCGCCTGGGATCATCCCGGGCCGACACTGGTACGCTATCCCCGAGGGGCTGCAGCCGAACCGCTGGGGGTACCCGAAGCGTCCATCGCCATTGGCTGCGGCCGGTGGCTACGCGAAGGCCGCGAGCTGGCGTTGCTGGCCTTTGGCAGGATGGTGGCACCGGCGCTGGTGGTGGCCGGACGGCTCGGTGCCAGTGTGGCGGACATGCGTTTTGTCAAACCCCTGGATGAAACCCTGCTGACACAGCTGGCAGCGCGCCACACCCACTTGGTGACGATTGAAGACAATGCGATACTCGGCGGGGCGGGTTCCGCCGTCAACGAATGGCTCCTGGCCCGGGGTTATGCCGGGCGTATCCTGAACCTGGGACTGCCGGATCGTTTCGTGGAACAGGGCAGCCCCGAAGAGCAATGGGCCGATTGCGGCCTAACTGTGGCAGGTCTTGAACAGGCGATCCGAAGCTTCAACGAGACACCCTCCCTCTGGAAGGCAGCATGAAAAAAAAACTATTGGGTTTTACGGTATTACTCGCGGGTGTCGCCGCTCTGGTTATGGCACCCAAACTGATGGAACAAAAATTCCACGAGGCCTACCAGCGGCAGCTCGAGCAGCTTCAGGCGGCTGGCCTTGTTATCCACCATCAGGAGTGCCCGAAAAAAAGCTGGTTGGGTGCCCAGTGTATCGTCGAGATCGAACTTGCGGAGACCCTCGGTGACCAGGACGAGAGTCCGCGCATCCGCTGGGTCAATCGCATCGAGTATGGCCCTTTTCCCTGGTCGGCCCTCAAACAAGGCCATGTGACACCCCTTCTGGCCTACATCGAGAGCCAATGGAGCCAAAAAAAGACCCGGCTCTGCCCCCGCTGCGCGCCACAACCCACCTGGATCTTCAAGGAACTGGCCGGGTGACCTGGTCTCTGCCGGCTGTGGAAAAGACCTTTCCAGGGGATCGGACGGTTCTTCTGCGTTTCCCCGGGGCCGACGGCACTCTGCGTTTCGATGCCGATTGGTCTCAATGGGTTTTGAAGGCCCGCCTGTTGCCTCTGGAAGTGGAGGAGCAGGGAGGGGGTGGCCGCCTCACACTGGGCCCTCTGACGGTATCGAGCGATGTCACCCAAAGTCCTGAGGGCCTGTTCCTGGGAACCCTTCAGATGCATCTCGAGCATCTGGCACTGTCCACCCCGGACGGAGAAAAGCTCGAGGGCAGCGGTATCCGGTTCCAGACCGACAGCCACCTCCAGGCGGGCCTCATCGATCTACGGCTTGCCTCTCAGCTGGAACAATTCACCCTGGATGGCCGGTCTTACGCACCTGCGGAACTGGATCTGCGGTTGAATCATTTATCCGCCCAGGCGCTGGCCACGCTGAATCAACTTGGCCGTTCCATCGGACACGGCTCGGAAGGGGCCATCGGGTTGGTGATCACGGCTGCCAGCGATCTCTTGCAAGCCAACCCGGTATTGGCGCTGGAACGTCTGCACCTGACTACCCCCGAGGGAACCTTGGAGGGGCGTTTCAATCTGCGTGGACAAGGGCTGGCCCTGGCGCATCTCATGAACACCCAGACCCTGCTGGATCATCTGGCGGGTCAGGCCCATGTCAGGGCTAGCGAAAAGCTGGTGCATTGGGTGCTGACTCAGCAGATGCGGCACGAACTGGCCAGTCAGCCCCCACAGGCCGCCCCCCCTCCCGAGGCCGCGCCGACGGATCGCGAAACGGCGGTCACCCCGTCTGACGCAACCCCAAAGCCAATGCGGGAAGACCGCCTCGAACTGGCCGTGGCAGCCCGGCTCGGTGCCGCACTGGCTAGCCATTTTGTGGTACGCCAGGCGGACGATCTGGTGCTGGCCGCCGAACTGACTCAAGGCCAGCTCACCCTCAACGGTCAAGTCCTATCCTTAACTGCCGGACTACCGGCAAGGCCCTGAATAATTACACCATCGATTTATGGTTAAATGTCCGCGGGCTTGGATGTATTGAACATCTACCGCATAATTTTTGCGTTGCCGAATGACTTGAGCAGGATGGATATAGGTATGGTGATGAAGCGGAAGACTGGCGGTAAGGGGCTGTCCCTACCCGACGTGATCGTGGATGCGACGACCGACGAGTCCCCGGTAATTTCTATTCCCAAACAGCCGGAACCGGCCTCCCATGGGGTTGAGACGCCGGTTTTATCCGAGTTGGGGGAACTCATGTCCGCCGTCGCCCAGAGCGCGGCCGTGACGGAGGATCGCTCAGGCCGTTCGCCGTCCCAGCCAGGGGTGGGGCCATACCCGCAAACGTCTCCCGGGTCTCTGTCCGACACCCTCGCTGCGGCATCGCATTCACCTCCTGCGTCTTCCTTGTCGGAAACTCCGGCTTTCCAGCCTTCCATGGCCTTGCAACGCTTATTGCGCAACAGCCGCACGGCGGCCAGCATGGGAGTGGTGGGTGGCCTGGCCGGGTTTTTGGCGCTGGCGCTACTGGTGTTTCAGGAACGGATGCCCATGGCCACCAATGTGTCGCCCTTCAACTGGAATCCCAATCCGCATTTGATGAGCAATCGCATCACTAACTTGGCGCTGGCCCATCTGGATGGTCTGGCGCAACAATCCCGGCCTTTTGGCGAGGCCTTGAAGCTGGTCGCCCAGGCCTTGCCCTCGGATCCGGAACTGCTCAGCCTGGCGCATCAGCTGGAGCCCTATGCCCTGGGTGGGGTGTTAAGCCGTGAAAACTTGCAGGAAAAATTCGGGGAAATGGTTCAGACCTGGCAAACCGAACATCGAATCGGTTTGTTACGATGGTTTGGCCGCCGGGTGTATTCCCTGTTCGTCAGTACCACCAGCACGACGGAACAGTCCGAGCGTGCGCTGTATTCTGCCCAGGTTCGCATTCAGGAGCGGGATTTGAGAGGGGTTTTGGATGCCCTTGGGATGATGAATGGCGAGGATGTCAAATCCTTTAGGCCCTGGATGGAAGGCGTACGCAACCGCTTGGCCATGGAGTCCATCCTCGACAAGCTTCGGTCTCGCGGCACGAAGCCGCCGAGTGGTCTTGGGGTGCTATGAATATTCACCGTTCCGATTTTTCACAACGATTGGCAATAACCGCGACATGAGCGATCTTTTATGGGGTCTCGTCCAGGTAGCCGTAGTGCTGGCCATTCCTTATCTGGGCTCGCACCTTGTCAGCGAGCAACTGTTGCATCGTCTCGTCACCGAGGAGTTCAAGGCCATTCCCATTCTCGATACCCTAGCTAGGGTGGAGGGGTGGTTATTGGGAGGACTGTTGCTCTACACCAACCTGGACGCTAGCTATTTCGACCTGGAACATCTATTCGTGAGTGGTAGCCGTTGGGGGCTCACCATTGGCGAGTTTCTTGGGCAACGGGCCAATTTGTTTGCTTACGATCCATCCCCCCTGTTTGAGCTGCTGTGGCCCAAACTCTTTCTACCCTGGCTGGCGAGTGTCCTGGCGATTATTCTGCTGCCAGCGCTACTGATACTGCTGTGCCGGTATTTCTGGCGCTCCAGACAGATTTGGCGGGCCTTGCTGGGATGTACTATCACCGCGTTATGGTCGGCCTGGATGGCCGTTTACCTGGTGTGTTTGGTGTGCTGGGGGCTGTATGTGTTGAACTACTGGGTGTTCGCGGTGTTAACGTTTTACCTGCAATTTCGCAAGGGCCAAGGCCACGGGCACTAACTAAAAAAAACCGGCGGATCCTTCCTGATCGAACCGCTGCCACCCAAAGGACTCACGCCGAGATCGTGCATTGTGAGTCCTCTGGGGCATTGGGTTACTTGCGAGCGGCGCTGTCGATCCGCTTGCTGCGATAAAACCAGTCGCCGACCAGTGCGCCGGCGACCCCGCTGGCAGTCAACATGAGCCGGCTGCCGCCGATAGCAGCACCCGCTCCCGCCCCCGCCGCTCTGGGCATTACAGCCGCTTGTTGAACCATGCGCGCCCCCCCCACGCCGCCACCCCACCAGCTGCACAGAAGACTGTAGGCAAGAACGCCACCCACGGCACCTAAACCAACGGCCAAAGCCCGGTTATCCGCCCAGGCGACCTTCTCCTCGGCAGCCGGTGTGGGGGTAGTTGACGCGGCGGCGGCTTCGGCGCCCCAAACCGGCGTGACCGTGCTGCCAATCACCAGCCCCAAGGCGAAGGTCATGGGGATCATGCGACGGAGGGATGTGACGATTTTCATAAAAACTCCTAGGACAAAAACAGGGGTATACCCACGATTAGGGGTATTGACCGACCAGGTCGGAGGCCATAGTAGTCATGACATCATAGGCTTCGTCAAGTATCCGTCGCGCCCGCGCCTCGCGTAGCCAGCGCGACACCAGATTCGCCGCAACGCCATCGAAACGCTGCAACTGTTCGATGGCACCCCGCAAGTCATCCTCCGAGAGCTTGCGAATCACCTCGTCGACCTGGAACACCGCATCGGTGGGTGGTGGTGAAGCGGGATCCGAAGACATCGCGTGGTTCACCCATAAACTCGTGCGTTCGATCCAGGAAGACTCCTGGCTTCGCACCTGGGCCTTCAGTGGCGACAACAGGATCGCCCCGAAGCTGTCCCGGAGTTCCGCGACCGTGGCCACCCCCGTCTGGGCATAGACCGCTATGGCGGCCAGATGTGATTGTAGACGAGGTTCTCGCGCCCCGAGTCGATTGAGTGTTTCGAGTTCCTGGGAGTACGGCTTGCGGGTCTGGCACACCATGCCCATCTGTATTAGGGCCAGCGCCAGCCGCTGGCGCTTGACCTGGGCTTCCAGTCTGCCGAGCCCTGACTCGTCATGACCGCCGGTTTCCCTTCGGCCAGGGATGGGTGTCATAAGGCGGTGTGTGGTCAGTTCCACCTGGCCCAGGCGTTGTTCCAGCTCACTGACAGTTTTCTCCATGGCCTCCGCACGCAATGTCAGCATCGCCAGATGGGTTTCCAGTGCATCGGGGTTGCCGGGCATCTCAAGACGATGGCCTGGGTTTTTTCCGCTTGCCATCAGCACCAGCAACAAGGCGGTACAGCCGGTCAGGAACCCCCCCAAGCCGAGAAGGCGGGGGTCAACGCCCCTTGAATGGCGGGCTAGCACCCGCCATCTCTGGATCACACGCCGTTCCAGACTCGCCAGCCACTCTGGCCAGCCCTCGTCTGGCGGGGGCGACGCAGGGGCTGGCGCGTCGCTCACGGCATAAGGTTCTTCTTCACGGGGTAAGCCACAACAGTGCCTCAACCTCCAACACCAAGGCATGAATATCCTGGGCGGCGGGACTTTCGGGTTCCATGGCGGCTGGCGAAGTTCCGAAAAAGCTGGCCTCCTGAAAGATGACGCGATCATTCATCTGTGCCGTCAGGGGCGGCACCTGCAGCGATTCCAGTTGTTGGCGGGCATGACCTGCGACTTGGGAACGCTTGACTCGGGTCAGGAGCGCCCGGGATGGAATCAAACGCCGGGACATCTGCGAAGCGCTATCGACCAGACGCTGAGTGCGTTTGGCCTCAAACACGTTGGCCTCGTCGGTCATCGAGGGAATCAGCACCAGATCGGCAACGCCCACGGCGAACACGGTGGCCTGGGCGTTGAAACCAGGGCAATCCACCAGCACCACGTCATGGGTTTCGGCCAGTTCCAGAATGGTACCCGTGATGGAGTTTTCATCCCGTTCGCTGCGCAAGGTGGCGGCGGACAACTCCCGTCCCTTGGCATGCCAGCGGGACAGGGTCAGGTTCGGATCGACATCCACCAGGGCCACCCGCTTGCCTCGCGTCAGCCAGGCCACCGCCAGACAGGCGACGGTAGTGGATTTGCCGGCCCCCCCCTTGCCGCTTGCGGCGACCAGCACCTTGCCCCGCACCCCGGAAGGCCCTGGGGAAGAAAACACCGCCCCGGTCACTGGGAGGGCTCACCGCCTAGCCAGCGGGTCTTGAGCAAGCTACTGGAAGCCGCATGATCCGCCTGGAATTTATTGATAACCCGCTGGTGCATGGATCTCATGCGCTCCTCCTCGGTCGATGCGAACCACCATTGGGCCATGAGACCGCCCACCACCGCAGATAACAACGGCGAGGCATTAAACACCCCATTAAAAACGGCCAGGCCTCCGACGGCACCCAGCCCGAGTACCGCAGCTTGGGTACCGGAGATCGCGCTGGCAGGGCATTCCTGCTGCATGACCAGGGGCACTGGGGCAGGCGGCGCTCCCTGCCCTTCTGCCCAGACCAGAGAAGCGGAAAACCACAGCCCAATCATCCAAAACAGTCTATTACCACACATTGCCGGATACCTCGTTATTTTATGAATTAGTAGATAATACCACCCCCATAGCATAGCGCAGCTTGCAAAACTAAACGATTCCGGCCAACGGGTGCCCAACAGCCTGGGTGGATGTCCAAAAATATCAGCGGCCTGCTGCTAATAAAGGCCGCGATGACCCGTATCGCTCCCCGTTGGGGGCAGGAATGTGGTTCCAAACCAACCCCTTCAGGATGAATCATTCGGAGGCTATGGTATTCTTTGCGGCTACAGCATCCTGGAAAGACGGCCTTCGGTTCTTTCAAGGCCTGGTTGTAAAGGCAAATTGCCCGTTTTTTTGAAGCGGAATGCCTTAAACGTCTCACTTTCCATACCTAAAATTTAATGAGGAAACTCAATGTCGAAAACCCTGAGAATCTCCCTGGCACTGCTATGCTCTGGCGCGGCCTCTGGCTTGCAGGCCACCACCCTCGAGACCGAGCAGCAAAAATTTAGCTATATCATTGGCTTTCAGTTTGGTACCCAGCTAGCGCCCAACATCAAGAGCAAGGCCCCCGTAGAACCGGCAGCCTTCGCAGCGGGTATCGAGGACGTGCTGGCTGAGCGTGCCCCACAACTCTCCCAGGAGCAAATGAAGGAAACCCTTCAGACCTTCCAAACCCGCGCCCAGGAGACCAAGGAGAAGCTGGCCAAAGAAAACCTAGAGAAGGGCAAGAAATTCCTGGCCGAGAACAAATCCAAGGCAGGTGTCGTGGAGCTGCCGAACGGCTTGCAATACATCGAGCAAAAGGCTGGGGCCGGCGAGTCTCCGGCCCCTGATGCCAGCGTCACGGTGCATTACCGCGGCACGACAACCGATGGCAAGGAGTTTGACAGCTCCATCAAACGCAACAAGCCCGCAACTTTTAACCTTGGCGGTGTGGTGCCGGGCTTTCGCGAGGCCATTACCCACATGAAACCCGGTGCCAAGTGGCAGGTTTTTATGCCCACTGAAATGGCTTATGGTGCGCAAGGTGCCGGTGCTGCCATTGGCCCTAACGAGACCCTCATTTTTGAAATTGAACTGATCTCCGTCGAGCCCAAGGCCGCCGAGGCACCCAAGACGACCCCCACCGCCGAAAAACCCCCGCAGTAGTAGCCCCGCAGGGCTCTCAACAGGTGCCAGGGAAACTTCCCTGGTACCTGTGGCCGGAGTTCAGAAATCCGCACGGTTGGGGATTCTGCTATTTTGCCTCCGTGACGGGTTTACCTGTCGAAAAAAACCGCCCAAATCTTGACCTAATTTATAGGTCGATGCTACCTTTAGGCCTACAAAAAGTCGGTCTTTAAAACCTTTATATTTAATGAGGTGGGCGTGTATGAGACTCTCAACCAAAGGGCGTTATGCCGTGACTGCCATGCTGGATTTGGCCTTAAACGCCGACAATGGCCCATTCACGCTGTCGCAAATCTCCGAAAATCAAGGTATTTCCTTATCTTATCTGGAGCAGCTTTTTGCCGCCTTACGCAGCAAAGAACTGGTGCGCGGGGTGCGGGGACCGGGGGGTGGATACTATTTGGGCCGTGGCGCGGACACCATCTCCATTGCCGACATCATCTGCGCCGTCGACGAGTGGGTTGAACTCACCCGCTGTGGCGGACGTGAGAATTGCCGAGAGAGCAAGCGTTGCCTGACGCGTACCCTGTGGGACGAACTCAGCAGGGAGATTTTTGAATTTCTCAGCGGCATCACCCTGGCCGATTTGGTGCAAAAGGGTTCTGCCAAATACACCGACAGCCCATCCCCTCGCGCCATCCGTTCCAGGCGAAGGGTGCCTGGCTGCCCGTCGGTTTGAAAGCGCTGGATGCGTTAGAAATTGACGATGTTCGGGAGTTAAGGCTACCATAGGAGTTTACGGGGCGTAGCGCAGCCTGGTAGCGCACCTGAATGGGGTTCAGGTGGTCGGAGGTTCAAATCCTCTCGCCCCGACCAATCCCCCCCCTGGCTTGTCTTGGTCGCGTTGCGTCGAGCCTGAAAATCGGTTCGGATTCCGGCCTGGTAGGCCGGTGTCACATGACCGGCAGGTTGTCTTATGACCCTTTTTATCGTAATCCTGGCTCTGGCGGCGGAACATTGGTGGTTGACCTATCAGCCGCTGCGCCGCGCACCCGAACTTCGCCAATGGTTCAACCGTATCCAACAGCTGCCGTTGCCGGATAGCCGTGGTTCCGGCATTGTCCGCTGGCTGTTATGGCTGGCCCCTGTACTCTTCGTAGTGGATTTTCTGGAAGGACTCAGCCAGGGTCGATGGCATCATCTTCTGGAACTGGGTGTTGGGGTGGTTGTGCTGTTTTTCTGTCTGGGGCCGGAAAATCTGGATCGCCAAGTGAGAGAGATCCTTGCCGCCATTAGCCAGGGTCATCCCGATGAGGCTCGAGATATGGCCAAGGGTATGCTGGGTGAGTCACCGGCATCGGGCTCGCCCTTTTCCTTGCAGATGGCCGACCACATCCTGGATGCCGCCAATCACCGTTTCCTTGCTGTCATCTTCTGGTATGCCCTGTTGGGTGCGTCGGGGGCCGTGTTATACCGTATGACCTACTGGGCAGCGGCGTTTTCAGAAGACCTGCCAGAGGAACAGGTGAAATTGCCAAAACTGATTTTGGCATGGCTGGATTGGCTCCCTGCCCGTCTGACCGCCATGGCCTATGCACTCGGGGGAAGTTTCGACGACGCCTTGGTGGCGTGGCACCAAGGCGCTCCGTCACATCCGCCTGTCCCCGGTCACGCCAGGGACTTGCTGGTTTGCATCGGCCGTGGTGCGCTGCGAGTCGACCGTTGGGTGGAGAACGGCGAGATCTCGGAAGCGCTTGATCCCGATCTCCTACATGCAGCTCTGACCCTGGTTTGGCGGGCCCTGATAATCTGGCTGGTGGTGATGGTGATTGCCACCCTTTCCTACGGCTTTTCCGCTGCCTGATGACCGAGGACAGACGATGCACTTTCGAAGGGGGGTCGTCTGGTTGGCACTGCTGACATCCGGTATGGGATTTTTAGGCCTCGGTTTCAGCCTGAATGGCCGTGCTGCGGATTGCGAAGAATCTTTCTCGACGCCGCGCTGGCTCGAAGAAGTTCGGATCCAGCGCGAAGTCTGGGAGAAGGCGTTTAACACCCAGCCGCCTGTCGAGTCTCAAAACAACCCCCCAAAAAGTACATTAACCATCTCACCGCGCACTGATATGCTGCCCACCCTGACCGAGCAGAAGCCCGAGGTACTACCGCCGGAGGCCACCCGGGAGCGGCCCGATAGCCAAGACACGGCCCAGCAACAACGCACAGAATGGCTGAGGCAGTGGCGCGACAACCAACGCCACTTTTCCCCTTATGCCACGCCACCCTGGTTGCCCCTTGGACAGTGGCGGGAAGATCTGAACTATCCGCCGGCGAATGATCCCTCGTTCGCCCCGCCTCCCCCCCCGCGAGAGTGGAGTAACCGGTGGTTTTTCAGGGGATTTTAGGTTTCTCGCAGGCGGTGCATTTACCGTGTCCCACTTTTAGAATATCTAGAATATCTAGAATATCTAGAATATCTAGTTTATAGATATGCCGGATCCCATCCTGTGAGCCCACCGCCAGCCGACCGGGGTCTGACTTGGTACGTCCGTCGCGACCAAGACCTTGCTGGGCCTTACCCGAGTGGCACGATTCGACGTTTTGTGCTGCTCGGTCGGGTACGCGTGACGGACGAGGTCAGCCGCGATGGCCAATCCTGGCAAACGGTTCAGACCACATCCGAGGTGATGCCACCCGCCATGCGTGACAAAACCGGCCCGGAACTGGAAGAAACCCTACAGTTGAGACGTCTGCGGGAAGATGAGCGATCCGGCCGGGATCGGCGTGGCCCTCGGGAGGCGTCGGCACTGCGTGATCAAGCCCCCCCGGATCGGCGTCAGGAAGAACCCGAGGAGGTTCTACGCCATAGAATCGCGCTGAACGAAAGGCTGAATCAGAGAGCGGACGCCGAACGCCGGCAGCTCCCCTGGCAAACCGTGGTGATTGTCAGTCTGATCGTGTTGGCGGCGCTGTTATTCGGTCTTTGGCACCCCAACCCGCCGACGGGAGATATCCCCAACTGCAACGCCCCAGCGCAACCCGGTGTCAACTGGCGCAATTGCACAAAACCCGGCGTCAATCTCAGTGGTGCCTCTCTGGGAGGTGCGGATTTACGCAACAGCCACCTCGAAGGGGCTTATCTGGCTGGCACGGATCTGTCCCACGCACTGCTCGGGTATGCTTGGCTCAGCCAGGCCGATCTGAGTCAAGCTCGTCTGAATGGTGCCAACCTGATGGGTACCAACCTCACCCAGGCGGATCTAAGCTATGTGGATCTCGAGGGTGCCGATCTCAGTTTTGCCGATCTCCGGGGTGCCAGGCTGGGGGCCGCGCAGCTAACCGGTGCCCGGCTGAATCTGACCCTGTGGATCGACGGCAGGCTCTGTGCCAAAGGCTCGGTAGGAACCTGTCTGCTGGCACCGCTATCCTCCAGTCACCAATAGTCTTGCGTGCGCTGATGCCCGTGTGGGCCATACCCTCATAAAAAAGCCCTCTCGCACCCATTACGATACCCTTCGGGTGCCTCGCGACGCCGCACCGGTGGCGATTCACCAGGCTTACCAGCGTCTGAGTCAGAAGTATCATCCCGATAAACATTCCGCTGATGATCAGGTGCGCCACGAGCGCATTCAGAAGGCTCTCAACCAGGCTTACGCCGTACTCTCCAACCCCCAGCGGCGTCTTGAATACAACAGCCAAATGGAGGCACAGGCTACTAAAACCTCAGGCCATGCCGGCAGCACGACGGCTCGTGCCCGGTCAGTATCCCTGGCCACGCCACGCTTCATCCGTAAATTCGCGTGGCGTGTCGGGGCGCGTTACCGAAATGGTGGCACCGCCGCGCTTTTGAGCATCGTCCTGGCTGTGGGGCTGGGACGTTGGTTCCGGGAGACGCCTGTTCCGGTCAAGGCTCAGGATCTCACGCCCTCCCGCGCCGCAGTGGGCTCAATGCGCCTTCAGGCTGTGCCTCGCCCACCGCCAACGCCACCCGCTGCCCCACCCCCTCGGCGTCTGGCTGAACAGCGACCACCCTTCCCTCCCATAGGCCGCCGCCCACCACCACGCACGGATTGGCGCGACCGGCCCTTGCCCCGGCGAGGGCCGGAAGATCCTCTTCAAGGCGGCCCGCGTCCCCCTCGCTAGCGGGCTGGAAAAAAGTGTGCCAATGGCCGGAAGGCCGCCCTGTTTCGCCATCGTGAAAAATCCTGCTCTGTCAGTTCATGGCCAGATACTCTAAAATCTCCTGCCCGCCGGAGTTCAAGACGGGAATCAGCGAATAAATTGCGGGGAGATGGGCCATAAGTGCTAAATTGTCGGTGCGAGAAACCGAGGAAATGGTGCGCCGGATACAAAACCAGCAACCTCTAAAGCCTCCAAAAAATCCTACGGATCCTAATATCCATCGGCTGGAATCCGATCTCTCGGAGCGTCTGGGTGCCAAGGTGGCGATCCGCCAGGGTGGCAAGGGCACCGGCCGCCTGACAATCACCTACCGTAGCCTGGACGAACTGGAAGGCATTCTCGCCCGGATCCAGTGACCCGTAAGAATGCTACTCTCGAAAACAACCTGCGGAAGCGTTATCGGGCTTCCGGACTATTCAAGGTAAAGAGCCTCCTGTGAACCCTAGCGAGCTGGACTTGAGAAACCCCCGAGATTTTGCCTGGCGAGATTATTATGAGCTGACCAAGCCCAAAGTGGTGATGCTGATCCTCTTCACCGCCCTGGTCGGCATGTTGTTGTCAACCCCTGGTTTGGTGCCCTGGCAGCCGCTGATTTTCGGATTGCTGGGCATCGGTCTGGCCTCGGCGGGTGGGGCGGCTCTGAACCAAGTGATTGATCAACGCATCGATGCCGTCATGGAACGCACCCGAAACCGTCCGCTCCCCAGTGGCGACATGGATACCCCGCATGCTATGAGCTTTGCTTTTGGCCTGGCCGCGCTGTCGATTGGGGTATTGATAGCCTTTGTCAATTCCCTGACTGCGGTACTGACAACCTTTGCTTTCATCGGCTACGCCCTGATTTATACGCTTTATCTCAAACGCAGCACCCCTCAAAACATCGTCTGGGGCGGCCTAGCCGGTGCCATGCCGCCGTTGTTGGGGTGGATCGCCGTCACGGGTGCCTGGGACATCCGCCCGCTGCTGCTGGTCTTGCTGATCTTCGTCTGGACACCGCCCCATTTCTGGGCGTTGGCGATCCGGCGTCGCGACGAGTACGCCCGGGCCGGCATACCCATGTTGCCGGTCACCCACGGTGTCGCTTACACCAAGCTTCAAATCCTGCTCTACACACTGATGCTTTTGGTCGTTTCCCTCATGCCCTTTATCGTCCGCATGAGCGGCTTGCTCTACTTGGTGGGTGCCATCTGTCTGGGGTTGGGTTTCGTCTACCACGCGCTGCGCCTGTTTCTCAGCGATGGAGAGGAGTACGCCATGCCAACCTTCAGCTATTCCATCCTGTATCTGACGGCCATTTTTGCCTTTCTATTGGTGGATCACTATCTGCACCTGTTGGGCTGGAATTTTTAGACCCTTGAGGCGGGGGGATGTCTGGCACTGGGCAAGGGCACAGCAGGTTTATGGGGTTAATAGGGTTTATTAGGTGGCGTGCATGACATTGAGAATCCCATTATGACTGGTTTTTTGACCACCCTCGCCTCGTTTCTTCTAGCCTTGTCGGTTTTAATCTCGGTACACGAGTGGGGTCACTTCTGGGTGGCTCGCCGGGTGGGTGTCAAGGTATTGGTTTTCTCCCTGGGTTTTGGCCCCCCGCTATGGACGCGTGTGGGACGGGATGGGACGGAATACCGGCTAGCAGCCCTGCCCCTGGGTGGTTATGTCAAGATGCTGGACGAGCGGGAAGGCCCAGTGCCTGCCGGGGAACAATCCCGAACCTTTAATTGCCAAGCCATCTGGAAACGGGCGGCAATTGTCGCGGCGGGCCCCTTGTGTAACCTGATCTTCGCGATCATGGCCTTCTGGGTGACCCTCATGCTCGGCGAGGAGGGACTCAGGCCGGTGATTGGCGAGGTATCGTCACAATCCCCTGCGGCCTTGGCCGGTTTCAAGCCTGGCGATCAACTATTGAAGGTGGCAGACCGTCTTACGCCGACCTGGGAAGCCGCCCTCTATGCCCTGCTGGCCGAAACGCTGGCACAACGCGACCTGCCCATCGAGGTGCGGGATCACCAGGACAATATCCTGACCCGGGTGCTGGAACGCGACAGGCTGCTGGACATCCCGGTGGACGAGAAGATACTGGATCATCTGGGTTTGATTCCCAAACGCTTCATGTTGCCTCCGATCGTGGGTCAGGTGGTGGCCAACGAACCCGCCGAGCGGGCCGGGCTGAAACCCGGCGACCGTTTGTTGAGCATCGACGACCATCCCATCGAGACCTGGAACGATTGGGTAGCCGCAGTGCGCGCCCGCCCGGGGCAGGAGATCCGGCTTGGTTTGTTGCGGGACGGCCAGATCCTGGAGGTGACCCTGAGCATTCGCGAACATCTGGAAAACGGTGTGCGGATTGGCCGGGTCGGGGTCGCGGCGCAACTCCCTACGGCTGCGGCTCTGGAAGCCGAGCGAGCGATCCTCCAGCTACCCCCCGGCGAGGCCCTGTGGGCGGCAAGCCTCCGTACTTGGGATATGTCCTGGTTGATGCTCAGGGTGGCCGGCAAGATGCTGACCGGGGATCTGCCCGCCAACAACCTGAGTGGCCCAATCGCCATTGCCGAATCCGCTGGCCGCGCCGCCAGTATTGGCTTCGATACCTTTCTGAAGTTTTTAGCCGTCGTCAGTATCAGCCTGGGGGTCTTGAACTTGCTGCCGATCCCGGTGCTGGATGGCGGTCTGCTGGCCTTTCTCCTGCTGGAAGCGATTCGGGGCCGTCCCTTGCCGGAGTGGTTGGAGGAACAGGCTCAGAAAGTGGGCATTGCCTTGCTGGGCTCCCTGATGCTATTGGCTCTGTACCTAGATCTTAACCGGTTATGGGGGCCTTTTTGAATGTTGAATGTTGAATGTTGAATGTTGAATGTTGAAAACCCCTTGTTTTCGGTAACCCAGAACAGTCGCCATGCTTAAAACTCTGCTGCGTTCGGTATTCAAACAGCTCATCCGGCGTCTCTTCCGGTTACGCATCGAAGGAGATCTGTCCGTCCTGTCGTCGTCCCCTCGTTTGCTGGTGGTGGCCAATCACCAGTCTTTCCTGGATGGGCTTTTAATGGGATTGTTTCTCCCCATCCAGCCCGTGTTCGTAGTCCATACTACGATCCTGGCCAATCCGCTGTTTCGCTGGGTGCTGAGTCAGGTCGAACATCTGGGTATCGACCCCCTCAACCCAATGGCCCTAAAAAAGGTCGTCCGTTTGGTCGAAGAGGGGCGGCCCGTGGTGATCTTCCCGGAAGGCCGCATCACCCTGACCGGTAATCTCATGAAGATCTATGATGGCCCGGCCATGGTCGCAGCCCGCACCGGAGCCAGGGTGGTGCCGGTTGCCATCCATGGTGCCGCGCACAGCTATTTCGGGCGGCTGCCGCCGAGCTTTCCCCGGTTGTTCTTTCCCCCCATCCGTCTGACGGTCTGCCCCGCGACCCGGATCCCCATGCCCGAGGCGGGTTCCGCCAAGGTGCGCCGGCACAAGGCGGGCGAGATTCTCCGGCGGCTGATGCAGGAGACGATCTACCAGACACGCCCCCGCACCACGCTCTTTGAAGCCCTGCTGGAGGCCCAACGGGTGTTTTCATCGCGCCGGCGGCGTGCCGTGGCCGGCGACATTCGTGTCGCTGCCTATACCTACCGGGATCTCGTCAAGATGGCACTGGCATTGGGCCGATTGGGTTCAAAGCACACCGTCGAGGGGGAACGCGTGGGGGTACTCCTGCCCAACCTGGTGAGTACCATTGGCCTCATCTTCGGCTTGACGGCGTTTCGCCGCGTGCCCGCCCTGCTCAACTACACCGCCGGCACCGAAGGCATGCAGAACGCCTGCCGGGCGGCCACCCTCCAGACCCTCATCACCTCCCGGGCGTTTCTGGAACAATCCCGTCTCCAGGAAAAGGTCTCGGCACTGCAAGGGGTTCGCATACTCTATCTGGAAGACCTGCGTGGTCAATTGGGCTGGCGGGACAAGCTCTGGTTGATGGGGTTCGCGCTCCAAAAACCCCTTTGCGCCGTGCCCGAAGGGCGTCCCGAGGATCCCGCCGTGGTCTTGTTTACCTCGGGTTCGGAAGGAAAACCCAAGGGTGTGGTGCTGTCTCACCAGGCCCTGCTCGCAAATGTGGCACAGATCCGGGCGGTGGTGGACATCAACCTGGAGGATCGCATGTTGAACGCCCTGCCGGTCTTCCACGCCTTCGGCCTGACCGGGGGGTCGCTCTTGCCGATCCTTTCCGGGGCTTTCCTGTATCTCTATCCCAGTCCGCTGCATTACCGGGTCATTCCAGAATTGGCCTACGATCAACAAAGCACCTTGCTGCTGGGTACCAGCACCTTCCTCGGCAACTATGCCCGCTTCGCCCATCCCTACGATTTTCATCGTCTGCGATACGTCATCGCGGGTGCTGAAAAACTCGCCGAACCGGTACGCCGGCTCTGGATGGAAAAATTCGGGGTGCGCATCCTGGAAGGCTACGGTGCCACCGAAACCGCCCCGGTGCTGGCCGTCAACACCCCCATGGCCTGTCGTAGCGGCACGGTTGGCGAGTTGCTGCCCGGCGTCTTGGCCCAGCTGATCCCGGCCCCCGGCATCGACAAGGGCGGCATCCTGCATGTCCGGGGCGACAACCTGATGAGTGGCTATCTGAAGGTCGATGCCCCGGACATCCTGGAGCCACCCCGCTCGGAGGCGGGCGATGGCTGGTACGACACCGGCGATGTCGCCGAGTTCACCGAGGAGGGTTTTTTACGGCTGCTAGGCAGAATCAAACGCTTTGCCAAGGTGGCCGGAGAGATGGTCTCGCTGGAGGTGGTCGAGGGCCTGGCCTATGCCGTGTCGCCGAACGGCCAGCACGGTGCCACCAGTCAGCCGGATCGGGTGCGCGGTGAGGCCATCCTGCTGTTCACCACCGACCCCACCCTGACCCGCGACCGTCTGCAAGCGGTCGCCCAGGCCGGTGGACTGCCAGAAATTGCCATTCCCCGCAAGATCCATCACCTCCCGGCCCTGCCCCTGCTCGGCACCGGCAAGGTCGATCACGTCACCCTCAAAACCCTGGCCCAGACGGCCTAGGCAAGGCGCACCACATGGCCGGACACAGCCAGTTTCAACTCTTGCGGGAGCGGCGTTTTGCGCCCTTCTTCGCCACCCAATTTTTGGGGGCCTTCAACGACAACGTCTATAAAAACGCCCTGGTGATCTTGCTGGCCTTTCAGGGTGCCGACTATACCCGTCTCGACCCGAATATCCTCGTGAATCTGGCCGCCGGGCTGTTTATCCTGCCATTTTTCCTGTTCTCGGCCACGGCCGGACAGCTCGCTGATCGATACGACAAGGCTCGCATCATGCAATGGATCAAGGGTATGGAAATCGCCATTATGGCCCTGGCGGGTCTCGGGTTTGCCCTGAAGAGTTTTTCCCTGTTGATGGCGGCTTTGTTTTTGATGGGTACCCATTCGACCTTCTTCGGGCCGGCCAAATACGCGATTCTCCCTCAGCATCTGCGAGAGGACGAACTCTTGGGCGGCAATGGACTGGTAGAGATGGGTACCTTCGCGGCAATCTTGCTCGGTACCCTGCTGGCGGGTTTGTTGACGGTCTCTGGAAATACCCTGTGGGTTACGGCGGTGAGTCTGACTATCGCGGGTCTCGGCTTTTTGTCGAGCCGATGGATTCCCCCCGCTCCCGCCGCTAACCCGACCTTGGTGATTGGCTGGAATCTGGTGACCGAAACCGCTCGCTGCCTGCGCTTTGCCTGGCACGACCCGGCGCTGTTTCCGGCGCTGCTGGGCATCTCCTGGTTCTGGTTCTATGGTGCCATCGTGCTGTCGCAATTTCCCAATCTCGCCAAATCGGTCATCCATGGTGGCGAGCCGGTGGTCACGGTACTCCTGACGCTCTTTTCCGTCGGGGTCGGGATCGGTTCCATGATGTGCGAACGCCTGTCCCATCACAACATCGACCGAGGTCTCGGCCTAGTGCCCTTTGGCTGCCTGGGCATGAGCCTTTTTACCCTGGATTTTTTTCTGGCCGCGCCCCTCACACCCGCCCCGGAGACTCTCGGTGCCTGGGCTTTCTTAGCGAGCGGCGGCTGGCGCCTAGGGCTGGATCTGGCCGGACTCGGATTTTCCGGCGGCATTTTCATCGTCCCCCTCTATACCCTGATTCAGGCCCGCAGCGAGGTCTCCCACCGCTCTCGGGTGATCGCCGCAAACAACATCCTCAATGCCCTCTTCATGGTGGTATCGGCGATTTTTGCAGTGCTGCTACTGGGCTCTGGCTTGAGCATTCCGGGTTTATACCTGCTGACAGCGTTTCTCAACCTTTTGGCGGGAGCCCTGCTGTGCTGGATGGCACCGGTCTTTCTCGACACGGCCCGGCGCTGGTGGCGTGGCTAAAGCTGCGGGGAAACACTACACTAGCCATCGCATTGCGGCCAAAGTCAAAGCCTTGGCAGTGGCCGTATTCCAACATTCAACATTACAGGAGGGTATCCATCATGAGTGAGGCACTGGACTATCTGATGAAGGCGCGGGGCGACGCAGTAGGTCATTATTTCAAATTCCTCAAGGAAGCCGGGAAACATCTCGACCCCAAGACCCGGGCACTAATTTCTCTCATCACCAAGGTCGATGTGCAGACAGAAACGGGATTTAAGCAATACCTCAGCCGGGCGATGCGCGACGGTTGCCGTCCCGTTGAAATTTTGGATGCCCTGTTGATGGCCTTCCCCACCTTGGGCCTGGCCAAGATCGTATGGGCCACGGACATCCTGCTCGAAATGAATATCCCGGAATTCCGGCCAGAACGGCTGGAAGCCGAACCGGCCTGGTATGGCTTGATCGAACTTGAGGAAATCAGAGACGGCCAGACCCGGCGCATTGACTGCCTGGGACGGGGGCTTTTTGTGCATCAGGTAGGCGGCGAATACCGCGTTTATGATTCCCGCTGTCCCCATCAGGTCACGGATATCCCGCATCTGGCCCTATATGACAAGGTACTCACCTGCCCGAAGCATGGCTGGAAATTCGATCTCGATAGCGGTGACTGTATTGAAAAGGGCCATCACCCGCTTCGCCGCTTTGAATCCAAAGTCAAAGACGGGTGGCTGTGGGTCTACTGCTGAAAGGCCCTTCCCCTGCCCCCTTAAACCCGCGAGACTTTTATGTGTGGTATATGCGGAGAATTGCGTTTTGATGGCCAGGACGCGGATCTTGCCGCCTTAGCTCGCATGACCGCCCGGTTGATCCGTCGAGGCCCGGATCATGGGGGCACTTTTAGCGACGGTTCGTTAGGACTGGGACAGCGGCGTCTCAGCATCATTGATCTTTCGGAACGGGCTCATCAACCCCTGATCGATTCCGCCCTTGGGGTCGCCCTAGTGTTCAATGGCACCCTCTACAATTACCGGGAGCTGCGGAAGACGTTGCAGGATCTCGGGTTTGTCTTTTTTTCCGAGGGGGATACCGAGGTCATCGCCAAGGCCTGGCGTGCTTGGGGAAAAGCCTGTGTGGAGCGGTTCCAGGGGATGTTTGCCATCGCCCTGTGGGATTTGCAGGCGCATTGCCTGTTCCTGGTTCGGGATCGCTTTGGCATCAAGCCGCTCTACTGGACTCGTGACGCCCGGCGCCTGCGCTTTGCGTCCACTCCCCAGGCGCTGCTTGCCGGCGGGGCGGTGGATCGTGACCTTGATCCTGTGGCGTTGCATTTTATCTTTACCCTACATGGGGTGGTTCCCGCCCCTCACACCCTGCTCCGGGGGGTCAGAAAATTGCCGCCAGCCGAGTGGCTGTGCATTGACGCAGAGGGCCGTACCCGCTCGCAATCTTATTGGCGGCTCGAAGCGACCCGCCCCATCCCGCCACTGGACGAACACGCCTGGATTGAGGCCATCCGTGAGCGACTCATCGCTGCGGTCAAAAGCCACAACGCTATTGCCGATGTGCCGGTCGGAGTGCTGTTATCCGGCGGACTTGATTCCAGCCTGTTGGTGGCCTTGCTGGTAAAAGCCGGTATCGAGGATTTTCAGACCTTTTCAATTGGTTTTGAGGATCAACCCGAAGAAAAGGGCAACGAATTTGAATATTCCGATCCGGTAGCGGCCCGTTACCAGACCCGTCATCACCGCTTCCTGATTCCCAACCGGGAGGTGCTTCCCCGCTTGCCGGAGGCGGTAGCCGAGATGAGCGAGCCCATGTTTGGCCAGGACGCTGTGGCTTTTTATCTATTGGCGGAACGGGTTTCGCGGGAGATCAAGGTGGTACAGTCCGGCCAGGGAGCGGACGAGGTGTTTGGCGGCTATTTCTGGTATCTCAGAATGCAGGCCGAGACCACTGGAAGTCCGCTGGAACGCTTCCGTCGCCATTATTTCGACCGGGATCACGCGGAATTTCTCCATCTCGTGACCCACCCCTACCAGGGCCCGGATCATACCGGAGCCTATATCGGCAAGCGCTTGGCCGAACCTGGCGCGGAGAGCTTTCTCGACCAGGTGCTGCGGCTGGATGTCACAACCCTGATGGTTGACGACCCGGTCAAGCGAGTGGACAACATGACGATGGCGTTTGGGCTGGAGGCGCGGGTACCCTTCCTCGATCATCCCCTGGTGGAACTGGCGGCCCGCTGCCCGCCCGAGCTCAAGCTCAAGGAACAGGGCAAGTTTCCACTCAAGGCCATTGCCCGGGGATTGCTGCCCGATGCGGTCATTGACCGGCCCAAAGGCTATTTTCCGATGCCGGCCCTCAAATATGTTCGTGGC